>DATBXG010000893.1:0-6406 GCA_036514415.1 Paraburkholderia sp. | reverse complement strand
CTTGTCCGGCCATTGCGGGCCGCGCCGCGGAACGCCGCCGCGCCTTGAGCGCCGCGATCAGGCGGCGCGTGCGCAGGTCGTCAGCGCCGGTTTTTTGCGGCGGCGCGAGGTGCAGCACCGTGCTCGCCAGGCCGGCGAGCCGCGCGAGGCTCCGGCGCGAGTCGAGGTCGCCGCGCAACGGCACCGCGCCCGCGGCGCGCACCGCTTCCACGCGCTCGGCGCGGCGCGTGAGCGCGAAAACGCGCACGCGGTCCGGCCGCTCGCGCAAGTGGTCGACGCAGCGCAGGCCGACATCGCCGCAACCGACGATCAGGATGCGCGCGCGGCGCAAGGTTCGTGTGGCAATCATGGTGGAACCATTTTAGCGGCCCGCGCCTTGGGGCGAAGGCCGGCAAGGAAACGCGGGAACTGACCAGCGACGCCCCGCGACCCGATTCAACCCTCGGATACAGACTTACGCTTCCCTGAATATGGCTTTCAACGTAACGCTCAAGAAAAGCGGCCGGCAATTCCAGGTCGAGCCCGACGAACCCATTCTCAACGCAGCCCTGCGTCAGGGCATCGGCCTGCCGTACGGCTGCAAGAACGGCGCGTGCGGCTCGTGCAAGGGCACCGTCTGCAACGGCGAAGTCGAGCAGCGCGCTCATGCGGCATCCGCACTTTCCAACGACGAAAGAACGCGCGGCATGGCCCTCTTCTGCTGCGCGACGGCGCAAACCGACCTCGAAATCGACATCCGCGAAGTGGCGGGCGTAGGCGACGTGCAGGTGCGCAAGCTGCCTACCCGCATCGCCTCGATCGAGCGCAAGGCCGACGACGTCATCGTCCTCAAGCTGCAACTGCCCGCGAACGAACGCCTGCAGTATCTCGCCGGCCAGTACCTCGAGTTCATCCTCAAGGACGGGACGCGCCGCTCCTACTCCATGGCGAGCGCACCCCACGACGAAGGCCCCGTCGAACTGCACATCCGCCATATGCCGGGCGGCAAGTTCACCGATCACGTCTTCACGCAGATGAAGGAGCGCGACATCCTGCGCTTCGAGGCGCCGCTCGGCACCTTCTTCCTGCGCGAGGAATCGGACAAGCCCATCGTGCTGCTCGCCTCGGGCACCGGCTTCGCGCCGATCAAGGCGATCGTCGAGCACGCGGTCCACAAGAACCTGAACCGCCCGATGACGCTCTACTGGGGCGCGCGCCAGAAGAAGGACCTGTATCTGATGGACCTCGCGGAGCAATGGGCGAAGGACATCCCGAACTTCCGCTTCGTGCCGGTCCTCTCCGAGCCCGCCGCCGAAGACAACTGGACTGGCCGCACGGGCTTCGTGCACCGCGCCGTGATCGAGGATCTGCCCGACCTCTCGGGCCATCAGGTCTATGCCTGCGGCGCGCCGGTGATGGTGGAGTCGGCCCAGCGCGACTTCTCGCAACACCACGGCCTGCCCGAAGACGAGTTCTACGCAGACTCGTTCACGAGCGCCGCGGACCTCGCGAACCCCGTCTGACGCGCGCCTGGGTGGGGCAATGAGCGGGTCGTTGCGTGCGCAATGCAGCGGCCCACGACGACCCGCAAGGCAGCCGTCACGAAAAATTCTCCGGCCGACTGGAGAAATTCGGCACATTGACGGTTTACATCGCCGTTCGGCTTGTCGTATTCTTGCGCCCATGAACTGCATCCTGTCCGCGCTCCGACGTCGCCGCTCGCCCCATCCCTAGGGCCTGGCTAGTCGCGGACGCGCGTTGCACTTCTCAACGCACAGCAAGTTCGAATCACGAAAGCCACGGCCAGTCCGTGGCTTTTTGTTTTTCCGCCGTATTCCTTTCAACCTTTTTGCAGCCCCCACGCGGAGCCCGTTGCCATGAATTTTTCCGAATACCCGGTCGAGTCGCTGATGTACATCACCAACCGGCCCGAAATCGTTTTCACGCATGGCAAAGGGTCGTGGCTCTACGACAACGAAGGCAAGCGATATCTCGACTTCATCCAGGGTTGGGCCGTCAACAGCCTCGGGCACTGCAATGAAGGAATGATCGAGGCGCTGGAAAAGCAGGCGCGCCTGCTCATCAACCCGTCGCCGGCCTTCTACAACGAGCCGATGGCGAAGCTCGCGGGCCTCCTCACCGAGCACAGCTGCTTCGACAAGGTGTTCTTCGCCAACAGCGGCGCCGAAGCCAATGAAGGCGCGATCAAGCTCGCGCGCAAGTGGGGCAGGAAGCATCGCGACGGCGCCTACGAAATCATCACGTTCGACCACAGCTTCCACGGCCGCACGATCGCGACGATGTCGGCAAGCGGCAAGCCGGGCTGGGACACGCTCTACGCCCCGCAGGTGCCGGGCTTCCCGAAGGCCGACTTGAACGACATCGCCTCGGTTGAAAAACTCATCAACGCGAAGACCGTGGCCGTGATGCTCGAGCCGATCCAGGGCGAAGGCGGCGTGATTCCCGCCACGCGCGAATTCATGCAGCAACTGCGCGCGCTCACGCAAAAGCACGGCATCCTGCTGATCGTCGACGAAGTGCAAAGCGGCTGCGGCCGCGCGGGCACCCTCTTCGCCTACGAACTCTCGGGCATCGAGCCGGACATCATGACGCTCGGCAAGGGCATCGGCGGCGGCGTGCCGCTCGCGGCGCTGCTCGCGAAGAAGGAAATCGCCGTGTTCGAAGCGGGCGACCAGGGCGGCACGTACAACGGCAATCCGCTGATGACGGCGGTTGGGTATTCGGTGATCTCGCAACTGGTTGCGCCCGGCTTCCTCGAAGGCGTGCGCGCGCGCGGCGAGTATCTGCGCGAGAAGCTGCTCGAGCTTTCGGCCGAACGCGGTTTCCAGGGCGAGCGCGGCGAAGGCTTGCTGCGCGCGCTGCTGCTCGGCAAGGACATCGGGCCCGAGATCGTCGAGAAGGCGCGCCTCATGCAGCCGGACGGCCTGTTGCTCAACGCCGCGCGCCCGAACCTGCTGCGCTTCATGCCGGCGCTGAACGTGACGACGCAGGAGATCGACCAGATGATGGCGATGCTGCGCACGATTCTCGACTCGCTGTAATCGAGCGGAGCACGAGCGATGTCCGTCACGATACGCGCGTTCACCGAGGGCGACACCGAAGCGGTGCTCGCGCTCTGGCAGCAAGCGTTTCCCGAGTACAACGACGCGAGCCGGCCGCACCGTAATCCGCGCCTGTCTATCGCGAACAAGCTCGGCACGCAGCCGGAGCTTTTCTTCGTCGCGCTTCGTCACGATGGCGATGCAGGCGGCGATGATGACGGCACGCTCGTTGGTACGGCGATGGCGGGCTACGACGGGCACCGTGGATGGCTCTATTCGGTCGCCGTCGCGCCCGAGGTTCGGCGCCATGGTGTCGGCACCCGTCTCGTGCGTCACGCGGAAAGCGCACTCGCCGAGATGGGTTGCCTGAAGCTCAACCTTCAGGTGCTCACCGACAAGGCCGAGGTGCTCGCGTTCTACGAGCGCCTCGGCTATCGCGCCGACGCTGTCGTGAGTCTCGGCAAGCGGCTCGCCGTGCAGGATTCCGAAGCACTCGTTACCTGAGCTGCCCGCTCAGCGCCATGAAAAAAAGCCGCATGGGTTTCGCACCCATGCGGCTTTTGTTTTCATGCGGTCGCGAGGACCGCAATGCCATGCCTTACTCGCCCAGATACGCCGCCCGCACCTTCGGATCGTCGAGCATCTGTTTGGCCTCGCCTTCCATCGTCACGAGGCCCGAGTCCATCACGTAGCCGCGATTCGCCGCCTGCAACGCGAGACGCGCGTTCTGCTCCACCAGCAGCACCGTGATGCCTTCCGACGAGATCGTGCGCACCACCTCGAAGATCTTCTCGACCATGATCGGCGAGAGACCCATCGACGGTTCATCGAGCAACAGAAGCTTCGGCTTGCTGATGATCGCGCGCGCCATGGCCAGCATCTGCTGCTCGCCGCCCGAGAGCGTGCCCGCGAGCTGCGTGGCGCGTTCCTTCAGGCGCGGGAAGAAGCCGAACATGCGCTCGACGTCCTTCTGGATGCCGTCCTTGTCGTTGCGCAGGTACGCGCCCATCTGCATGTTCTCGAGGATCGACATGCGCGCGAAGATGCCGCGGCCTTCCGGCACCATCGCGAGGCCGCGCTTCAGAAGCTCGTACGCCGGCACGCCCTTGATCGACTGGCCGTTGTACTCGATGTCGCCTGCCGAGTAGGGCTTGAGACCCGTGATGGCCTTCATGGTCGTCGTCTTGCCCGCGCCGTTCGCGCCGATCAGCGTGACGAGTTCGCCCTGGCGGACTTCCATGTCCACGCCCTTGACCGCCTGGATCCCGCCGTAGTTGACCTGCAGACCCTTGATTTTCAGGACCGGTGTAGACATCAGTGAACCCCTCCACCCAGATACGCCTCGATCACCTTCGGGTCCTTCTGCACGTCGTGCGGGAGCCCTTCGGCGATCACCTTGCCATAGTCGAGCACTGTCATCCGGTTGCACAGGCCCATCACCAGTTTCACGTCGTGCTCGATCAGCAGGATGGTCTTGCCATCGGCGCGGATCTTGTCGAGCAGGCGCGTGAGTTCGACCTTCTCGGTCGCGTTCATGCCGGCCGCCGGCTCATCGAGCGCGAGCAGCTTCGGGTCGGTCGCGAGCGCACGCGCGATCTCGAGGCGGCGCTGGTGGCCGTACGAGAGATTGCGCGACGTGTAATCCGCGTACTGCGCGATGCCGACGTATTCGAGCAGTTCGAGCGCGCGCTCCTTGATCTCGCGCTCTTCCTTGCGCTCGGCCGGCGTCTGGAACACGGCGCCCAGCAGCCCGTGCTTCGTGCGCACGTGGCGGCCGACCATCACGTTCTCGAGCGCGGTCATGCCGCCGAACAGACGAATATTCTGGAACGTGCGGGCGATGCCCGCCTTCGCCACCTGGTAGACGGCGGTCGGTGTATAGGCCTCGTTGTCGAGCTTGAACTCGCCCGAATCGGGCGTGTAAAGGCCGGTGATCACGTTGAAGAACGTGGTCTTGCCGGCGCCGTTCGGGCCGATCAGGCCATAGATCGTGCCTTCCTCGATCTGCAGGCCGACGTCGGACAGCGCCTGAAGACCGCCGAAGCGTTTGTTCACGCCCTTCACGGACAGGCGGATGGCTTTGTTGCTCATATGTAGTTCTCCCAGTCCTTATGCGCGAATCGGCTTCTTGCTGGCGCGTTTGGCGATCTTCGCGATCTTGTCTTCGTGCTTCGCCGCGGGCCACAGGCCTTCCGAGCGATAGAGCATGATGACGACCATGGCGAGGCCGTAGAGGAGCTGGCGAATCACTTCCGTATCGACGATTTCATGGCCGAACAGCATGTGCTGGAGCGGGCCCATCGTCGAGCGCAGGAACTCGGGGAAAATGGCGAGCAGCACGGCGCCGAGAATCACGCCCGGAATGTGGCCCATGCCGCCCAGCACCACGCAGGCGAGCACCACGACCGATTCCCAGAACGTGAACGATTCCGGCGACACGAAGCCCTGGAACGCACCGAACATCGCGCCCGAGAGACCGCCGAACGACGCGCCCATCGCAAAGGCGAGCAGCTTGACGTTACGGGTGTTGATGCCCATGGCCTTGGCGGCGATTTCGTCTTCGCGGATCGCGGCCCATGCACGGCCGATGCGCGAGTGCTGCAGGCGCGTACACACCCAGATCACGAGCAGCGCGCAGATCACGAACACGTAGTAGTACATGTAGACCTGCGTGAACGTGAAGCCGAGGATCTCGTGCGGCTGCGCGAAGTTGAAGCCCATGACCTGCAGCGGCGCGACGCCCGTGATGCCCTGCGGCCCGTTGGTGATGTTCACCGGACGGTCGAGGTTGTTCATGAAGATACGAACGATTTCCCCGAAGCCCAACGTCACGATAGCGAGGTAGTCGCCGCGCAGACGCAGCGTCGGTGCGCCGAGCAGCACGCCGAAGAGCGCGGCGAGCGCCATCGCGCACGGGATCACGATCCAGTACGGCGTATGCATGCCGCCCGGGAACATGTTGGCGATCCAGGTGAACTGATTCGCGAGGTGCGGCGAGGTCAGCAGCGCGGCCGTGTAGGCGCCCACCGCGTAGAACGCGATGTAGCCCAGGTCCAGCAGGCCGGCGAAGCCCACCACCACGTTCAGGCCCAGCGCGAGCATCACGTACAGCATCGCGAAGTCGAGCACGCGCACCCAGTAGTTGCCGCCCGTGGCGCCGACCACGAAGGGCAGCGCAGCCACGACGATGGCGGTCACGATGCCCACGGCGAGCGTGCGCGTCGTGTTCTTTTCGGGGATGAGCGTCGTCGACGGCTCGATCGGTTGAATTGAAGTCATGTTGTGTTACTCCCTCTTATGCGCGGTCCGCGACACGTTCGCCCAGCAGCCCCGACGGACGGAACACGAGCACGACGATCAGCACG
>DATBXG010000892.1:0-20621 GCA_036514415.1 Paraburkholderia sp. | reverse complement strand
CGCGGCGTGCGAGAGCAATACGCTTGAGTTGTTGGAACGCGAAGGTGCGCGCGGCGGGCGACTGGATCAGACACACGAGCAGCACGACCACGGCCTTCACGACGAGCGTGGCCTCGGGCGGCACGCCGATCGAATAGGTGGTGTAGGTGAGCGTCTGGATGATGAGCGCGCCGAGCACCGTGCCCGCCAGGCTGAAACGCCCGCCCGCCAGCGACGTGCCGCCGAGCGTGACGGCGAGGATCGCGTCCAGTTCGAGCAACAGGCCCGCGTTGTTGCCGTCGGCGCTGCGCACGTTCGAGCTGATCAGAATGCCTGCAATCGCGGCGGTCACGCCGCAGAACGCGTACGCGCCGAACACCACGGCTTGCGACGACAGGCCCGCAAGCCGCGCGGCCACCGGATTCACGCCGATCGAGCGGATGAAGAGCCCGAGCGCCGTGCGGTTGACGATGAGGGCTGTGAGCACGGTGACGGCGAGCGCGATCCACACGGCGCACGGGATGAGCGCGAAATAGCCGCCGCCCGCGAAGAGATAACCCGGCGCGCCGATGGGGATGATCTGGCCGCCCGTGAGCAACTGCGCCACGCCGCGGCCCGCCACCATCAGGATGAGCGTGGCGATGATCGGCTGCATGCCGACGAACGCGACGAGCAGGCCGTTCCAGATGCCGGCGAGCAGGCCCACCGCGAGCGCCGCGCCGAACGCCACGCCCACGCGCGAAGGATCGGCGGAGAGCACCGTGGCGGCTGCCGCACCCGCAATCGCCACGACGGCGCCCACGGAAATGTCGATGCCGCGTGTGGCGATCACGAGCGTCATGCCGAGCGACACCACGACGAGCGGCGCCGCGCGCATGAGGATGTCGATGGGCGCGCCGAACAGGTGGCCGCCCAGCATCGTGATCGAGAGGAAGTTGCCGCGATGCACGACGTCCACGACGAACAGGGCGATGAGCGTCACCGCGGGCCACACCAGCGGATGGCGGAGGACGAGCGCAAGCCAGGCGGGGAGAGCGGGGCGCGTCATCGGCGGTCTCCGGCAATGAGGTCGTAGACTTCGTGCTCCGAGCGCGCCGCGCCCGAAAGCTCGGCCACCTTGCGCCGGTCGCGCAGCACGGCGATGCGGTCGGAGACGCGCACCACTTCGCTGATCTCCGACGAAATGAACAGAATGCCGAGGCCCTTCGCACAGAGCGCGCGCACGCGGTCCATGATCTCGAACTTGGCGGCCACGTCGATGCCGCGCGTGGGTTCGTCGAGTATCAGGAGACGCGGCCTGGTCGCGAGCCAGCGCGCGAGCAGCACCTTCTGCTGGTTGCCGCCCGAGAGCAGGCTGATGGGCTGCTCCGCGTCGCGCGCCTTGATGCCGAGTTGCTCGATATATTCGTTGGCCAGTTCGCGCTGGCGCGAACGCCGGATCATGCGCCACCAGCCCAGTTGCGCCTGGAGCGCGAGCACGATGTTCTCGCGTATCGAAAGATCGGCGACGATGCCTTCCTTCTTGCGGTCCTCGGGGCAGTAGGCCATGCCGTGGCGCACGGCATCGCGCGGCGAAGAAAGCTTCACGGCCTTGCCGTTGATGTGCACCGTGCCGGCGTCGGCTTTGTCCGCGCCGAAGAGCAGGCGCGCCGTTTCCGTGCGGCCCGAGCCGAGCAGACCCGCGAGACCCAGAATCTGGCCCGGCTGCACTTCGAGATCGAGCGGATTGAGCACGCCGCGGCGGGCCACGCCTTGCGCGGCGAGATACGGTTCGGCGTTCGTTGCAACCGTCTCGCCATGCGCCGCTTCCGCCTGCGTGAGCCGCTCGCCTGCGTTCTGCAGGCCCACCATCTTCGCAACGAGTGTCTGCACCGGCAGATCGGCGGCAAGATACTCGCCTTCGCGCTCGCCATTGCGCATCACCGTGATGCGGTCGGAAATCGCGTAGGTCTGCTCCAGAAAGTGCGTGACGAACAGGATCGCGATGCCCGACGCCTTGAGCTTGCGCAGCACTTCGAACAGGCGCGCGACTTCGCCTTCGTCGAGGCTCGAGGTCGGTTCGTCGAGAATGAGGATGCGCGCATCGACGGACACGGCGCGCGCAATCGCCACCATCTGCTGCATGGCGATCGGGTAGGTGTCGAGCGACTGCGTGACGTCGAGCGAGAGGTTCAGCTCCGCGAGCGCTTCTTCGGCGCGGCGATGAATCGTTTTCCAGTCGATCAGGCCGAGGCCGCGCTTGCGCGGCTGGCGGCCCGCGAAGATGTTCTCCGCGACCGAGAGGTTCGGGCAGAGATTGACTTCCTGGTAGAGCGTCTGGATGCCGGCGGCCTCCGCCATCTGCGGCGTCGGGAAGTGCACGGCCTCGCCCGCGAGGCGTATCTCGCCGGCCTCGGGCTGGTGCACGCCGGTCAGCACGTTGATGAGCGTGGATTTGCCGGCGCCGTTCTGCCCCATCAGCGTATGGATCTCGCCGGGGAACAGACGAAAATCGACCCGGTCGAGCGCGCGCACGCCGGGGAAGGTTCGGGTAAGACCGACGGTTTCGAGTATCGGGGAAACGCTCATGGGCAACCGTGAAAGAGGCCAGAGCGCGCGGCGTGCCTCGATAGCCCAAGGGCCAGGAAGCAGGCCGCGCTGCTTGCAGCGAGATTAGTACTTGCGCGTCGGCAGCACTTGCGCCGCCACGTCCATCGGGAACACCGTTTCGTTCGTCACGATGCGCTTGGGCAACGGCTTGCCCGCCACGACGTCCTTCACGGCGCTCATGAGCTGCGGCCCGAGCAGCGGGCTGCACTCGACGTCTACATTCATCTTGCCGGCGATCATCGCCTCGAAGCCGCCCTTGGTGGCGTCGAACGAGACGACCTTGATGTCCTTGCCCGGCTTCATGCCCGCTTCTTCCATGGCCTGGATCGCGCCGAGCGCCATGTCGTCGTTATGCGCGTACACCACGTTGATCTTGTTTCCATACGTCTTCGCGAACGCTTCCATCACCTGCTTGCCGCCCGCGAGCGTGAAGTCGCCGCTCTGCGACGCGATGATCTTGAACTTCGGATCGTTCTTGATCACTTCCATGAGACCCGAGTGGCGGTCGTTGGCCGGAGCGGAACCCACGGTGCCCTGCAGCTCGACGATATTGATCGGGCCCGGATTGTCCTTGTAGTGGTCTTCGAGCCACTTGCCCCCGCGGCGGCCTTCTTCCATGAAGTCAGAGCCGATCATCGTCACGTAGAGCGAAGTGTCCTTCACGTCGATGTTGCGGTCGGTGAGGATGACGGGAATCTTCGCGCGTTTCGCTTCCTGCAGCACCGGCTCCCAGCCCGATTCCACCACTGGGGAGAATGCGATCACGTCCACCTTCTGTGCGATGTACGAGCGGATCGCCTTGATCTGGTTTTCCTGCTTCTGCTGGGCGTCCGAGAACTTGAGGTTGATGCCGGCGTCCTTGGCGGCCGCCTTGACCGACACGGTGTTTGCCGTGCGCCAGGCGCTTTCCGCGCCGACCTGCGCAAAACCCAACGTGATCTGCTTGTCCTCGGCGTGCGCGACGCCCGCCGCCAACGAGAAAGCGGCCGCTGCTGCGACGAGCCCGCTCACCATGCGAGTTGCCAGTTTCATGCGTGTCTCCGATGTAGCTCTGTGCGTTGTATTTCTTTAATCCATGGCGCTACACCCGCGTCCATCACGGCCGGACAGTATCACGAGAAGTATCGCGCCATCCCTGACCAACGGTTATCCTTTCGGTACACCGTTGGTCGCCCCTGCTGACCACAATAGACAAACTATATGCAACGCCATTGACGGTTTCGATTAGCGTTTTCCCGATCATTACGGTTCATATAGTCATGCTATTTATAGGACTTTCTCACTAAGTGGGCAAAGCCATGAACACCCGTAAGCCCAAGCTTCGCTCGGCCGCGTGGTTCGGCACCACGGACAAAAACGGCTTCATGTACCGGAGCTGGATGAAGAATCAGGGGATTCCTGATCACGAGTTCGCGGGCAAGCCGATTATCGGCATTTGCAATACGTGGTCGGAGTTGACGCCCTGCAACGCGCATTTTCGCAAGCTCGCCGAGCACGTGAAGCGAGGCGTATACGAAGCGGGCGGCTTTCCGGTCGAGTTTCCGGTCTTCTCGAACGGCGAATCGAACTTGCGGCCCACGGCGATGTTCACGCGCAACCTCGCCTCCATGGATGTTGAGGAATCCATACGAGGCAATCCCGTCGATGCCGTGGTGCTGCTGGTGGGCTGCGACAAGACCACGCCCGCGCTGCTGATGGGGGCTGCGAGCTGCGACGTGCCAGCCATCGCCGTGACGGGCGGTCCGATGCTCAACGGCAAGCACGAAGGCCGCGACATCGGCTCGGGCACGGTGGTGTGGCAACTGAGCGAGCAGGTCAAGGCGGGCAAGATCTCGATCCACGAGTTCATGTCGGCGGAGTCGGGCATGTCGCGTTCGGCGGGCACCTGCAACACCATGGGCACGGCTTCGACCATGGCCTGCATGGCCGAGGCGCTGGGCGTCACGCTCCCGCACAACGCAGCGATTCCCGCTGTGGACGCGCGCCGCTACGTGCTAGCGCACATGTCGGGCATGCGCATCGTGGAGATGGCCCTCGAAGATTTGCGGCTCTCGAAGCTGCTCACGCGCGCGGCGTTCGAGAACGCGATTCGCACGAACGCGGCCATCGGCGGCTCGACCAATGCGGCGATCCACCTGAAGGCGATCGCGGGGCGCATCGGCGTGCCGCTCGAACTCGACGACTGGACGCGCATCGGGCGCGGCACGCCAACCATCGTCGACCTGCAGCCCTCGGGCCGCTTTCTGATGGAGGAGTTTTACTACGCGGGCGGCTTGCCCGCCGTGCTGCGGCGTCTGGGCGAAGCGAACCTGCTGCCGCATCCCGACGCGCTCACGGCCAACGGCAAAACGCTCTGGGAGAACGTGCGCGAAGCGCCCATTCACAATGCCGAGGTGATTCGTCCGCTCGACAATCCTCTCGTGAAAGACGGCGCGCTGTGCGTGCTGCGCGGCAATCTCGCGCCGAACGGCGCGGTGTTGAAGCCTTCGGCGGCGACGCAGAAGCTGCTCAAGCATCGCGGACCCGCCGTGGTGTTCGAGAATTTCGACGACTACAAGGCGCGCATTGCCGACCCCGATCTCGACGTCACGCCCGAATCGGTGCTCGTCATGAAGAACTGCGGGCCCAAGGGTTATCCTGGCATGGCCGAGGTGGGCAACATGGGCCTGCCGCCCAAGCTGCTCGCGCAGGGCGTGACCGACATGGTGCGCGTGTCGGACGCGCGCATGAGCGGCACGGCGTATGGCACGGTGGTGCTGCACGTGGCCCCCGAGGCGCGCGCGGGCGGGCCGCTCGCGATCGTGCGTGACGGCGACTGGATCGAGCTGGACTGCGAGAAGGGCACGCTGCGCGTGGATATCAGCGACGAGGCGATCGTCGCGCGGCTCGACGAATGGGCCGCGAAGCAGCAGCCCGCAGCCGCCGATCGCAGCGGCTATCGCAAGCTCTACGTCGAGCACGTGCTGCAGGCCGACGAGGGCTGCGATTTCGACTTCCTGGTGGGCTGCCGCGGCTCGGACGTGCCGAGTCATTCGCATTGAACGCGTATTGAATCGTCGGATCGCAACCCTCACGCCGCCTTGGGCAGGCGCTCATCCGCGCGCAGACATCCAAGACCCATGAGCGTCGCTTCCATGGCTTCGTCCAGCGGCGTATGGGGCTCGCGCCCGAGCGTCGCTACGAGCCGCGCATTGTCGAGCTGCAACGGCACGCGCCACAAATAGCGCATCTCCATCAGCTCACGCAGGGTCGTCACGAACGGCGAGACGGCGCGCACGATTGCCCAGGGGAATGGCTTGCGCTGCGGTTCCAGACCGTGACGCCCGGCTACGCGGCAAATGGCTTCGACGATCTGCGTGCCGTCGGCGTCCCAATGGCCGTCCATGTGGAACGTCGCAAACGCAGGCAGCGTGTCGCGCCGCGCGATCAGCTCGAGCATCGTGCGCGCGACGTCGGGCACGTACGACCACGCGTGGCCCACGCCGCGCGTGCTGGGCTGGCGCACGACCTGCACCGGCGCGCCAGGCTTGACGAGGCCTTGGGCAAACCAGCTATTGCCCACGTGCGGTCCGAAGAAGTCCCCCGCGCGCACGACGATCGAGCGCACGCCGCGTTCGCTCGCGGCCTGCATGCGCCGCTCCAGTTCCACACGAATCGCACCCTTGCGCGTGAGCGGTTGCTGCGGCGAATCCTCACGCAGCAACGGAAACGCATTGGGCCCGTAGTTGTAGACGGTACCGGGCAGCACGACGGTCGCGCCCACGGCGGCTGCCGCGGCGAGGGTGTTGTCGATCATCGGCAGCACGACCTGCGCCCAGCGCCGGTAGCCGGGCGGGTTCACGGCGTGCACGATCACCGCGCAGCCCTGCGCCGCGCGGACCACCGCTTCGCGCGAGAGCACATCGCCGTCGAGCCATTCGATGCCGCTGGCCGGGCGAGCGGCGTTCGCGCCGGCTTCGGGCGCGCCGCCGCGCCGCAGCGCGCGCACTTGCCAGCCGGCGTCGCGCATCTGGCGCGCCACTTCGCCGCCAATGCCGCCGCTTGCGCCAAGCACGAGCGCGCGGTTCTGGGGATTCAGGGGGACGGCGTTCATACGGGTTCTCCTTGCGAGTGAGCTGTCATGAAGGCCATTCTGCGCCGCTGGCGGCCAATAAAAAATTGCCTAAGTTGCTCTACCAGCTATACATTTATGTATGGCGTCCGAGCTAAGCAGGGAATGCCATGCACGGGTTGGACGTCAGTTCGGGAAACGAACGACTGCCGTTTGCAAATCCGCTTGCAACGAAGAGACCCGAAATGATGGATGACGCTCGAAACATGGCTGTCACGGCCGGAAGGGAACCAAATTGGGAGTGGTACCGGAGCTTTCTGCAGGTCATCGAGACGGGATCGCTGTCGGCTGCCGGGCGCTCGCTCGGTCTCACGCAGCCGACTATCGGACGCCACATCGAAAGCCTCGAAACCGCGCTGGGGCTGAAGCTTTTTACGCGCTCGTTCGACGGGTTCTCGCCGACCGACGCTGCCAATGAACTGAGGCCATACGCCGAGAGCCTCGCTGCGACCACCGCCGCATTGCGCCGGGTGGCGAGCGGTCACGGATCGGGCGTCCGAGGCACGGTGCGGCTGACGGCGAGCGAGATCGTCGGCGTCGAGATTCTTCCGCCGATACTGACCGCATTGCGCAACGACTATCCGGAACTGACCATCGAACTCGTGCTGTCAAACAAGGCGGACGATCTTTTGCGTCGCGAAGCGGACATTGCGGTGCGCATGTTCCGTCCCGTCCAGGAGGCTCTGGTGGCGAAGCGCATCGGCGGGATCGAAGTGGGTCTGCATGCCCATGAGCGCTATCTGGCCCAACATGGTGTGCCGAAGTCGATGAACGAGTTGTCCGGCCACACGCTCATTGGCTTCGATGTGGAAACCGTATTCATACGCTCGGTTCAGAAAAAGAACAAAGCGCTTACGCGAAAGAACTTTGCATTCCGGGCCGATAGCGACCTGGCTCAATTGAGTGCGATACGCGCGGGATTCGGTATTGGCGCGTGCCAGGCGGCACTGGCGGCGAGAGATTCGAGGCTGGTCCGGGTGCTCCCGAAAGCATTTTCACTGACGTTGGACACGTGGGTCGCCATGCACGAAGATTTGCGCGGGAGCGCTCGCTGCGCAGTGACATTCGCAGCGCTAGCCGAAGGTCTGAACGCGTATATACACGGTTGAGCTACCCAAACTATCCGCACTATCCGAACTATCCGAACAAGCGCACCCATGCCGTGCGTATGCGGCGCGCGCGGTCCTCGAACAGGTACGACGCTGCGAGCGCAAAGAGGCCCGACATGACTCCCGTCGCAATGTGCTCGAGCGCATGAAAGCGATAGTGGCTCGTGTGCGAGTAGGCATCGCCTATTGCGGTCAGGGAGCCGACGAGGAGCGCGTTGCTATAGCGATTCGCGTACCACCTAGCCGCCGGCGTGAAGGTCAGCAGCACGGCCAGCACAGCGGTAAGCAGGCCGGTCTTGAAAGCGATCGCCCAGTGGGCAAGGCTCATGATGTTGCCCCAGCTCCCCGGCATACAGGTCATGCACGCGCTGGTGGGTTGCCAGAAACGCTGGATAAACAGTCTGAAGCGGAGTTTCCATTCGCTTCCCATGCCGTACTCCACGATGTCCGGTGTGAGATCCCGTCGAAATCATACATCGCGAGCGCAGGGTGGCGTGGAGCGTGACGCACGCTCCCGCAAGTGAGGCCGCGGCTTTTTCCGGAGGCGGCGAGATTGGACTGATGAATGCGCGCTGGTGCGCGTCAATGCTTCAGGTAGCGCTGCGCCAGGGCTTCGTAGAGCGGCGGCGCGAACAGCTTCGAGACCTGGCTCGACACCAGCGCCGTCGCCATCAGCGAAATCACCAGCGCGTGCCCGTCGATCATTTCAATGACGATGACGAATGCCGTGATCGGGCTTTGCGTGACGGCGGCCAGATAGCCGACCATGCCGAGCGCGATGAGCATTGGCAACTGCATCTGCCCGAACACCATGTGCAACGCGTTGCCGATGCCCGCGCCGATCGCCAGCGACGGCGCAAAGATGCCGCCCGGCGTGCCTGGCAGATACGAGCCCACCATCGACGCCATTTTCAGCAGCGGATAGGCGGCGCCGAGGTGCGAATGGCCTTCGAGCATGCCGCGCGCTTCCGCATAGCCGCTACCGAACAGGTGGCCGCCGCTCGCCACGCCGATCACGGCGATGAACAAGCCGCACAGCGCGCCGAACGCCACGGGACGTTCCTTTCGGAGCACGAATAGCTGGGCGGGCATCCAGCGCCCGGTGTTGAGCAGCAGCCAGCAGAACACGCCGCCCGCAAGTCCGGTGATCACGCCGACCAGTACGACCGCGACGGCGAGCAGATCGGGCAGCTTGCCACTGATGGCGATCCTGCCGAAGTAGACATAGTTGCCTTGCAGCCCCAGCGAGACGACGCCGGCGAATATGATCGCCGTGATGACGACGCCGCTGGTCCTTGCCTCGAAGCTGCGCGTGAGTTCCTCGATCGCGAAGACGACGCCTGCGAGCGGCGCATTGAACGCCGCGGACAGACCCGCGGCCGCGCCCGCGAGCGCGAGCTTGTATTCGAGGCCGACGCTGTAAATGCTGCGCAGCCGCGCCGGGTAGAAGCGCCGCAGACTGAACATGAGCGCGGCGCCCACATGGATCGTCGGTCCTTCGCGGCCGATCGTGAATCCGCCGAGGATGGCGAGCAACGACAGGGCGATCTTGCCGATCAGGATGCGCAGCGTGAGGAGGCGCGGTCCGAGTTCGCGCACGTCGTCCAGCGTCGCGATGACCTGCGGGATGCCGCTGCCCTCCGAACCCGCAAACCAGTGGAGCGTGGCCCAGACGCTGAACGCGGCGATCGCCGGCGTGATGAGGAGCGGCAACCACCAGTGGTGGGCGATCATCTGCAAGAAGACTTCGAAGCCGAAGTCGATGAGCCGCGCATACAGGACCGCCGCGAGCCCGGTCGCGATCGCGCCGAGCCAGAACACGCCGAAGTACAGCCAGCGCCGTTGGCTGCGCTGAAGGGTGCGACGGTCGATCAGGTTGGGAAATCGCATGGGAGCGCCGGGAAAACACCATTTAAGGCACATTGTGACATAAATTGCATCTACCGCTGGCTCAGTTCGCCGGGCCGGGGCAAGGGCTAGGTGTGGGCCTCGTCGAACACCCAGCCAAATGCGCCATAAATCGCCTTGTGCTCTGCCGCGAGTTCGAGCAGGAACTTCTCGCCCCGCGCCGTGAGATGCACTTGCACCTGGCGCCGGTCGGCGGGATCGGGTTTGCGCGTCACGAGCCCCGCCGATTCGCAGCGCGAGACGAGCGCTGCGGTGCCGTTCGGCGCGGCCTGCAACCGCTCCGCGAGTTCGCCGACGGTCGCCCATTGCCGGTCAGGAAAGCCGCATACGTGCAGCAGCAACTGGTATTGAAGCGTCGTGATGCCGGCGGCGTTGGCGATCTCCTCGGAGGCCCGCAGAAACTTGCGCAGGTCGTACCGGAATGCCGACATGGCTTCGAGGTTGCGCTTGTCCGCAAGCGTGAGTCTGGTTGATTTGCCTGAATGCATGTGCTGTTCCTGACGCGTTGCCGGCCGTGCCGCAGGGCGCGTTGCCGGGCAAGCCAATTGCACAGCAGCGGGATTGCGACGGCAGACCCGTAGTCGAGGAGGTTACCACGCACAGGCTTGCCGCCTTCGGTCAAGCGCTCCGGGCTTGCGCGCGCTTTACCGGTTCTCGCATGGCGATCATGAGACGGCGGACAGGAGCATGCTGGCTATCGTGACGGCGTAGACGATCGCCGTGAGGATTGCCACGACGCGGAGCGGGCGACTGACTGTCGAACGGCCGGCAATGATGGTGACGCTGATCCCGATGCCGAGCACGGCGAGCACGAAGATTCGCGGAAGCAGATTCCAGCCATTCAGCCCACCTTTGAAGATGGACCAGACAAGCGCCGCGAGGAACATGCAGAAGTACCACCACAGCCCTGCTGAGCGGCTCCACAACATCAATGTGCCGGCACCGATCAGCGCAACGCCGGCGACGAAGTAGTAGGGTGCATGGCCCATCCAGGGAATCCAGCCGCCCAGCACCGCAAAGGCCGCACCGACGAGAATGAGCCATTCTGCGCTTTCCGCAGGAGACATCCAGCGGCGGTAAGACATAAAAGAGCCCTCCTGGTACAAACAAACCGGGCTTTGCAGCCAGCGTTGCCGCAGTCCGAATGGCTCGCTGGCATCAGGCTGACAACAGGACTGCGCAGTCAAGCAGTTTCGACGGCGTATCCGCCGTATCGACTCAACTGATCAATGAAGAAGGTCAAAACAAGGTCCGCAGGTTGATCGTAAGTAGCAGACACCCACGGGTCAAGGGCGATGGGCCGTCGAAATTGTAAGAACTTCTAATCGTTACCGGGTTCGAATTTTTCGGGTGGAAGAAACGCGCAGGGAGGGTGTCGACGACAGTCGACCTTACCGCATCGACGCGATTCGTCCGGCAAGAGTTGCAACGCAACGCACTGCCTGTGACGAAACACGCGTCAACATTACTTCTGGCACCCTCATTGAATGATGGGTCACAGCATCGCCAGATAGCAGCGGTTCGTCGTCGTCGATCGAGTCGTGATTGAACGAGAATCTGGCCGCGCTTGCGATCGTGGCTGGATTGGCGCGCAGCGGTTTCACTCACAACTGGGCATGATGTGCAGCATGCGGGAATGTCGGCGCATGGGGTTCGCGAGATGCACGATGACGGGCTAGCCAACGCCCCTGTGCATCATCCTGCGTCCACAAGAAAGACGGGGTCGCAGCTCCCCGTCATGGCCGCGCTTTCCGCTGTAAAGCGGCTTGCAGAAGGAAGGTAAGAGCCGGTCACGCAACTGGACCTCAGCTCAAACGCCTCCTCCTTGCAGAGGGCTCTTGTTCCGGCAGCTACAGCGGACTACCCGGCTGGACGGCACACCGGCTAGTGTCCGTGCGCCTCGCGCAGTCCGGCGTCCTTTTGACGTCGTTGACTGCGGGCGCCGACGTGGAATCCTGCTGAAATGACAAAGAGGACGCCGGCGAAAGGCCAGATATAGATTGCCAGGGAGAAGGACAGCCAGCATGCATCCTGCGGCGGGTACGCCTGGAGCGCCCACACAAGGCAGGCAACTGGCAACATCAGCAGGCACAGCGCCGACCGATTCAGAAAAGCGGCGGCCTTTGCTTTCTTGAGCGTCTCAGCTTGCATGCCGGTCTCCATAGGGAATGGCACTGAGACATAGAGTCGCATGGCGGCCATATTACGAAAACTTGGTGAATTCCCTGACGCACATCCGCCCGATGTGCGTTCCCGCACTTTGCGGGTCTCGTCTGCGCATGTCCAATCGCAGCGGCGGATGCCCGCAGCGTTGGGGATCGACGAACGCCGGCCGCTGCAAGCGGCACGCAATTCCATGCATACCGGATACACGGGCGAGCGTGCGTCACCGTTTGTAAGTTCAACGTCAAGTTGCTGTAAACGGCCCTGGCCGAAGCCGCCGCCTGGCGCCTGCGCAGGTCGGAGCGCCTGAAGACGGAAGACAGAACGCGCCTCCTTTCGACGGTATGCCGATTCGGCCTTGCGCGTGGCCGATGTCGCATCTACGATGCGAAGGTTCACGCGAGCCAAAGCCTGCGACCTGTCCGGCAATTGATCCGCCCGACGCGCAGATGGAACGCGCAGTGCTTCTTGATCGCAGGCCGGCGTCGGCCGCGCACACGGTGTGCCAGTGCGTGCGCCGGCCCGAGCGTCGTGCATGGACGAGACGAGGCGTGACATGACAGTATCGGCATCTCCCAGCGTCGCAGTGCCAGGCAATGCGCTTCCGGCGATTTGCGACATCTCGGTCACCAACGTCTGCAACGCCGCTTGCGACTTCTGCGGTTTTGCCCGCGATAAAAAACTGGTGGGTCCGCGGCGGTACCTGGACCGCGAAGCGTTTGCGCGCGCCTTGCCGATATTGCGCCGACGGCATATCAAGTACGTCACGTTTCAGGGCGGCGAGCCGCTCCTGCATCCCGACATCGTCGAACTCGTCGCGTCGGCCTCGCAAGCCGGCATGGTATGCAGCCTCATCTCCAACGGCTGGTTTCTCACCCGGCATATCGAGGGTCTTGCACGCGCGGGGCTCAAGCGCCTCCTCGTGTCGATCGATAGTCACAGCATGCTGGAGCACGAGCTCAATCGCGGGCTGAACGGGCTCGAGCGGCGTATCAGCGAAGGCGTTGCGGCCGCGCGTGCGCATGGTATTCCGACCTGCGCCACCGTGACGGTCAGCCGTCTGGTCCGTTATGAAGCGCTTCCGGAAACGCTCGCGAGACTCGGATTCGACGCCGTCGCGTTTTCCTATCCGCGGCGTGAGCCCTTCGGATCGACGTCTCTCGTCTATGACGAAACGTCGACGCTCGTCGATCTCGACAAGGATGAAATCGTCGATGCGTTGCATGCGATCGCCCGGATGAAGCGTCACTTTCGCGTGGTCGATCCCGCTGGCGCGCTAGCCGAGGTGGAGCGATTCGTGCGCGGAGAGGAACAGCTCGTACCGTGCATCGGCGGACGAAAGTACTTCTATATCGACTGGAATCTCGACATCTGGCGCTGCGAGGCGTGGTCGGCGCCCATGGGATCGGTATTCGACCTCGACCGCATGCCCGACGAGACCGAACCCTGCAATGCCTGCATCATGTCCTGCTATCGGCATGGGAGTGTGCTGATGCACGGGGCGATCGCGGCGGCCGACGCGTACGAGGCTGTCAAGCACGGCCATGTGGGGGCCGCTGTGAGCGCACTGCGTCAGCGCGGCGTGATGTACTCCTTATGGTCGCTCTCGACCGAGGCGCTGCCCAGACAGGTTCTCAGACGCAAGCCGAGGACCATTGCCCGCGCCACTAAATAGGCAAAGGGACCTTGGCTCGAGGAGGGAACTGCCGAGATTGCCGCACAGGTCATCGACGAGGGTTGGCGATCCCTCGTCGATGCGGGCGTTGAATCAGAAGTTGCCGAAGAAGCCGCGCGCCGCGACCATGCAGAACGGCGCGACGATGTCGGCGTGATAAGCCTGCAGTACGGCGGAAAAGCCGTTATCCGTTGCGCCGGCCTGGACAGCCTGCGCGGCGACCGCAGCTTCCGTTTGAGCGAAGCCTGCCTTGACCGCCGCAAACGGATCGTTCACGCCCGGAGCGGAATCGACGTCGAGGACGCTCGTCAGGCCCGGCGCGACATTGGCGTTTTTCCAGTACGCCTGCTCGATCTGCGCATTGAAGAAGAACACGGTCGGGTCGAGGTGGCCGCCGCACAGCAGCACCGGCGCGCGCGGCACCCAGTTGCGCAGATCGTTGCGTTTGAATGCCTGGCGCAGCGGCTGGGCCGGACTCGCAGCCGGCGCCATCGCGGCGGTCGACGTGGGATACGCGCCATCCGGATTGACGATCTGGTCTTCGAGGATGCCAAGTCGATACGTATTACGCACGAGATTCGACGTGCCGAATCCCAACGCGAACAGCGGCGTCAATTGAGCGGGCGCGAGAGGCGGCGCAACGGGCGGCGTGAGCGAAGCGAACTGCGGTGCAGGCGGCACGCTGCTGAAAAGCTGCGTGGAGGGCAGTTTGCCTTCGGCGAACAGCGTGTCCATCGGCGTGAGACTCGGCAACAGGCTCTCGATGCCCGGTGCATAGGCCGCCTCGAAAAAATCGCCCGGCCGGCGATAGATGTTCCCATACGCATGCTGGTAGCTCGTGGTCACCAGCACGGTAAAGATCGTGGAGCCGAGGTCGACCTCGCCCTGAACCAGGGCGTCGGCCATCGCGCCCAGCGCATACGGGCCCGAGCCGGGCGCGGAAGCCGTGACGTTGATGCCGGCCGCCTGCAATGCACGGTGCGTGGCGAGCGCCACGTAGCCGCCCTGCGAATAGCCGGTCACGAACAGCTTGCCGTTTTCGCGTGTCTTGTTGCCCGGGTCCGGAAGCGCCATCGCGTGGCGAGCCGCGCGCAATGAATCGATCACGTCGGCCGATTGCTGGTCGCCGTTCAGATAGGGGTGATAGGGCAATGGGGAACCCGAGTAGCCGGCATAGTTGCTCGCCACCACGATATACCCTTGCGCGGCGTAGATCGCGGCCACGGCGATGCCTTCGCCCGCGCCGTCGCCATTGCCCGGGTCCGTCTGGGTAATGTCGGCGATGTTGTAGTTGCGATAGGTCGTCGTTCCATGCGCATAGAGCATGAGAGGACGCGGACCCGTGCACGCCGCGCCGCCGCCCGGGATCATCAGGGCTGCGCTCGATATCGTGGGCTCGCCCGCGCCACCTGTGGTGAGGTAGCGGAAATACTTGATCTCGACGTCGCAGCGCGGCGTGCCGGCAACCTGCAGCAATTGCTGCCCCGTCGCGCTGCTGCCCAGCAACTTCGTGAAGTCGCCCGCGCTCAGCCGCAGGCTCGTCCTCTGCTCGACCAGCTGGCCGCGGTAAATGCAGCTCACACCGCTGCAGGTCGAATCCGCCTGCACGACAACGCTTGCACTCGACAAAGAGAAAGTCAGCAGTGCCAAACCCACATTTCGCATCGCTCCTCGCATCTCACGCTCCGTTCTTGTTGGTGTTCGGAAAATGGGGCTGCTTTACAGAGTGCATGGAGTATAGGTAAACGAATTCGCAGTCTGTCAATAATAGTTGTGTGAGCAATTTTCCGATGAAGCGCTTTATGAGGAAGCGGCGCGGGGTTGATTTGTGTGAACAATGATTGAGCGCGCCACGAAGTTGGGCAAAGCCGTGGCTGAGGCGCGCTCAGGCAATTACGAAGCCGGCGTGGCCAGTTCGATGGTCGGCTCGCAAGTAATCGGAAAGTTCACCGAGTTCGCGACATAGCACTGCTCGTGCGCTGCATGATGCAGCCGCTCGGCGAGGCTGCGGTTGTCGCTCGCGCGTATCGTCACGCGAGGGCGCAAGACGATCTTCGTGAAGGCGCCGTGCTGCGGCGTGTCGGCCATCGTGCCTGTTGCATCGTCCTCGTAGGCGAGCACTGCGATGCCGGCATCGGCGCACAGGTGCAGATACCAGAGCTTGTGGCACGCCGCCGCCGAAGCCACGAGCAGGTCTTCGGGATTCCAGCGCGCGGCGTCGCCGCGAAAAGCCGGGTCCGACGAGCCCGGAATGTCCGGTTTGCCGCTCGCGCGGATGACGTGATCGCGGCCATACTCGCGATAGCCCGAGGTGCCGGTGCCGCGATTGCCGGTCCATTGAACCGAAACGCGGTAGGTGTGTTCGCCGTGCGCCATGCTGACTCTCCGTTGGATCAAACAGGGGTGGCCCATTATGACAGCACTCGGCATTTTGGTATACCATTATGCTAAATTGGCCCGTCTCGAGACACGCATGGAAACAAAATTCGACTCCACGGCGGATGCGGTTGCGTCCGCGTTGCGCGAACTGATCGTCGTCGGCGAGCTGGGCGGCGGCGAGCGCCTCGTCGAGCGCGACCTGGCCGAGCGTTTCGAAGTGAGCCGGATTCCGCTGCGCGAGGCCATCCAGCAGCTCGCGCGCGAGGGACTGGTCGAAATCTTTCGCAATCGCGGTGCGGTCGTGCGCATGCTCACGGCGCAAGACGTGGAGGAGATCTATGGCTTGCGCGTGCTGCTCGAAGGCGACGCGATCTTTCGCAGCGTCAAGCGCCTCGACGACGAAACGCTCGCACGTGCCGAACTCGTGCACCGGCTGCTCGGCGAGGCGAGCGCCATGCGGAAGCAGGGCGAGCTCAACCGCGAGTTTCACGAGCTGCTCTACGGCGCGTGCGGCAATGCTCGTCAACTGTCAGCGATTCGCGAGCTGCGTGCGCAAGTGGAACGCTACGAGCGGCTGCAGAACACGCTGCTGGCGGATACCCCCTCGTTTCAGCACGAACACGAAGCGATACTCGAAGCATGCCTCGCGCGCAACGCGCGCAGCGCACGCGCCTTGACGGCGGCGCATATCGACTCGGCGAGGCGCATCGTGCTCGCAGTCGTGGAGCGCGTCGCGGCGCAGGTCTAGCGTGCGGGCTCGAGCGCACATCGCCCCCTTTTTTACGACATTTTTTCTTGTGGCGCATACGGCGCAACTCTAGACTGGGTGCATCGAAACGACTGGAGGCGCCATGTCGACCTCGCGTGCAACCCAGCGCCTGGATGAGCGGACCACCTGCATTCAGCCCGGCTTCGGCCGGCTCGTGCTGCGGCGCTTCGATCCGCGCCACGATTCGTGGGAGGCGCTCACGCGTTTGCTGCATCGCGCGTTCGCGCGCCTCGCGTCGCTCGGGTTGCACTGTTCCTGCGTCGATCAGGCCGCGAGCATGACACGCGAGCGCGCGCTGGCGGGCGACTGCTTCGTCGCCGTGTGCAACGGCAGGATCGTCGGCACGCTCACGGTGGAAGGCCGCGACGGCAATTCGCAGTGCGAACATTATCGCCAGCGCTGCGTCGCTTCGGTCCATCAGTTCGGCATCGAGCCAAAGTGGCAAAGCCGCGGCATCGGCCGCGCGCTGCTCGCGTTCGCGGGGCATTGGGCAGCCGCGCGCGGCTACACGCAAATCGCGCTCGACACGCCGTTTCCCGCCAACCACCTCATTGCGTTTTATCGCGCGCAGGGCTTCAGTCTCGTCGACGTCGTGCGCTTTGCGGGGCGCGGCTACGATAGCGCAGTGCTCAGCAAGGCCGCTGCGCTTCGCTCAGGCATCGGGTTCCCGCACCTGTCCGGCGCGCTGCCGCGCGTAGCGGGATTGAGTCCGCTTGCCTGAATGCAGGCGGCGCTCACGCTGTGTGCCTCTTTGCCGCTTCGCGCTCCAGGTAACGCAGGAAATCCTCGGCTGGCATCGCTTTCGCGTAGAGCCAGCCCTGTGCGTATTGCACGCCGCGCTCGCGCAGATAGTGGGCTTGAGCCTCGGTTTCCACGCCTTCGGCGACCATTAGCAGGTCGAGGCTGCGCGCCATTTCGATGACGTGCGGCACGATCTTGTTCATCTCCTCGCCGCTTGCGAAAGAGCGGATGAATGATCTGTCGATCTTGATGCCGTCCACCGGCAGTTCCTGCAGGTATGAGAGGCTCGAGTAGCCGGTGCCGAAATCGTCGATGAAGATGCGGTGGCCGGCCGCGCGATAGGCCTCGAGAACCGGCGTCGATCTGGCCGTGTCGACGAGCGTGCGCTCGATGGCTTCGAACCAGATCTGCTCGGGACGCACAGCGTATTTCGAGAGGTAGCGCTTCAGCGTCCCGAGCACGCGTGTGGCGGCGAGATCCTCACCTGCGAGATTGACCGAGACGTGGAGGTCGGGGCGCCGGGAGAGTGCGCTGCCAGCCCCCTCGAACACGGAGCGCACGACCTGATCGGTGATGGGCGCGACGAGACCGAGCGATTCGGCCATCGGAATGAACGAGTCGGGCGCGATCATGGTGCCGTCTTCGAGCTTCCAGCGCACGAGCGCTTCCGCGCCGACGCAGCGTCCGCTATCGAGCGAGACGATCGGCTGCAGCCAGGCCACGAACTGGCGCCGCCTGATGCCCTGGAGCAACGCGTTGCGCGGCGTGCGCAGCTTGCGGCGCCAGCGCATGACGAGCCACGTGCCGAGTGCGCTGGCGACGAACGCCGGCGGGAGGATGGCCCACATCTGTTCGATCAGGTTATGGCGCATGCGGTCCTCCGGCTCGTAGGCAACCACCGCGACTGGAAAGCGGTGCGAGCGCACGACGACGTAGTATCGCCCCTCGAAATAGTGGCTGCCGGCTCCGCGCCGCAGTGCGGCGCGTACGAGATCACGGTCGGCGTGTTGCCAGCGCGAGATGATCGTCGCGTCCTGCGTTTCGAGCACGGCGAGCGCGATGGTGTCGTCGAGCGGCACGATGTCGAGATAGAAGCGCGGGTCGATCACCACCACGTGATTGCCGAGGCGCACGTTGAGCATGCGCTGCTCGCTGCCGGGTTTGCCAACTTCGGTATGCCAGGCGGTGACGCCCTCCGTGTACGTCCATTGGGGCGGCGGCAGCGCGTCGTCGATCTGGCCGCGCAGGGACGTGCAGCCGAGCGTCACGCCGTCCGTCCAGCCGACCTCGCGAATGTAGCGGAACTGCTCTTCGACGCGACGCAAAGACTGGAGGTGGTCGTTCGAGCACGGCGTGCCGCCGTATGGCGTGAGCTGGCGCAGTGCCGTATCGGCCTCCGATGTGACCAGTTCCGCGCGCAGCAGCGCGCGCTGCGAAAAGGCATCGACCTGCTGCCGCTGCTGGTGCTCAAAGACGGCATTCGAGGCGTACACGGCGACCGCGAGCGTCCCCATGACGGCGAACGCCACGAGACAAAACGTTGTCAGGGCGGTGAGTCGGTTGCTCATGGCGTACGGTCGGGCTCCGGCGGCGCGAACGAAGGCGACATGTCGCCGGCGTGGACGGCGTGCGCCACGTGACCTTCGTCGATCGTCGCTGCCGATGGTAGCGTCTTTCGCGAGCCGGCGACACGCTGCTGTGCGCGCTCATCCGCGCCATGCGGAGTGGCGGATCACGCTGCAGAAGTCGCCGGCATGGAAATGCGGATCCTTGTCCGCGAGCACGTCTGCCTTCACGTTGCCGAAGGTCGTGGCGGGCTTGTGCTTGATGCCGTCGTAGAAGGTCTGGATGATGTCCTCCTTGAAGTGCTCGCTGCGCGGATGCGCGTGGATCACGGCCTCGCGCTCGGCGTTGCTGAACTGGTCGTAGGCAATGCCGAGCACGTCCATTTCCACGCCGGCGGTGACGAGTGCGACCACGGGGTGCATATGCTGGGGAATGCCAGGCGTCGTATGCAGCGCGATGGCGGTCCACACGAGGTCGATGTCCTGCTGCGCGATGCCGTGGCTGCGCAGGAAGTCGCGCGCCGCGTTCGCGCCGTCCACTTCGAAGCGCTCGTGCTCGCTGCTGTGCGTGTGCGTGAGGCCCATGTCGTGGAACATCGCGCCTGCGTAGAGGAGTTCGCGATCGAACTTCAGGTCGAGCCGGCGGCCGGCCAGCGCGCCGAAATAGTAGACGCGGCTCGAATGATGGAACAGCAGGGGCGATTCGGTGTCGCGTACCAGTTCGGTGATTTCGCGGGCCAGTTTGCTGTCGGGAATGGCGACATCGGCGAGGGTCGGGGTCATGAGGGTGCTCCGTCGGGTGGGTGATGAGGTTCATTCTGGTCTGTGCCAGGGTTGTCCTCAATCGACGCGTACCGTCGTTTCCTGCCATTTCGACTGAGATTCGGCCACCGGCAATTCGCCGCGCATCGCGGAGACGCTGTCGTAGGGAAATTTTTGCCGCACAAGGAATTAGCGGCGATAATCGGCAAAATCGATTCGATCGGCGCGTATTTTCGATGCGTCGTGCATGTGGTGGCGAGAATTCGCCCGCGAATCGGACATTGGGCGCACGGGGACGCTGAGGGAATGCGGCGCGCCAACCAGGTCGGCAAGAACAAGAACCCACGCGACAGACTATGTATTCGATCCTGCCAGCGTTCGTTTCCGCATTATTTCTCGGATTCGGCGTCTACGTGCTGCTGACTGAGGGCTTTACGCGCCTCTCGGTGCCGTTCGCCTTGATGTGCGCGACCACGTTCTTCTGGCAGGGCACCTGGGCCTTTCTGTTCCAGACCTCCGACCCGGAACTCTCCAGCGTGCTGGTGAAGGTCGGTTACTTCTTCATCCTCTTTCTGCCCACCACGTTCTATCACTTCGTGACCGAAGTGAGCGCGCGGCGCGGCGAACGGGCGCTCCTCATCGGCTCGTATGCGCTCAGCGTGCTGCTCGCGGCGCTGCTGCTCCTGAGCGACACCGTGGTGGACGGCTACGGCACGTTCTTCTTCGGCAAGTACCCGAAGGCAGGCGTGCTGCATCCCGTGCATGTCGTGCAGACGGTGCTGCTCGCGTGCCGCAGCGCGTGGCTGCTCTTCGCCGCGCGCCGCCAGTCGCAGGCGCACGACCGCCGCAAGCTGCTCGACCTGTGCGTCTT
>DATBXG010000891.1:0-2328 GCA_036514415.1 Paraburkholderia sp. | reverse complement strand
GGCCATGTCGGCGCGATGCTGCGCATGCATGAGCATGATGCGGTCGAGCTTCACGATGTCGGGATTGAGGTGCCACACGCGGCCAATATCGACGTTGCCCGCGCCGAAGTCGTCGAGCGCCACGAGAAAGCCGCGCTCGCGAAACGTCGCCACGGCCTGCGCGAGGGCGTCGAGGTCCGTCGCCTCGTCCTCCAGCACCTCCAGCACAACGCGCCGCGGCGCGATGTTCAGCCGCCGCAGGTTCGCGAGCAGCGCCGCCGAGTGATACGCCTCGATCAGCGTGCCCGGATGCACGTTGAGAAAGAGCCACTCGCGCTCCGCGCCGAGCAGCGCGAAGTTCTCCAGATGCAGCCCCTGGGCGAGCCGGTCCACTAGCAGCGCTTCGCCCACGCGCGCGGCGTCGCCGAATACATCGAGCGGCGAAACCGGGCGGTCGAGCGGGTCGTGCGCGCGCAGCAGCCCTTCATAGCCCACCGCACGCATGTGCGACAGGCTGAACACCGGCTGGAACACGCTCGTGAGCGTGAGGTCGCCGTGATGCGCGCTGTAGCGCTGCAGCCCCGAGGTGACGCTGAGATCGAAGCCGTTAGGGGCCACCGCCGTTTTGTCCTGTTGCTCTGTGATCATGCCATCCTCTAGCGCGTAGGAAGGACGCTGCAGTCCGCACAACCCTCGCACGCCCCGCGCGTTCGCCCATAGCCTTTTGTTTCCGTTGCGTCACAGGCGGGATCAAGCAAGGTCCGTGCTCGCTCGCACCGCGATCTGGCACGCATCGGAAAATGCGCTTGCACCCATCGCGTGCGCCGCGAAAGGGCACGCCATGCACCGTGCGGGATATCGCAGGGTGCACCGATATCGTGCGCCTTTCTCCGGGCGTTTGCTTCGGTGGTGGCGCACATTCGCGAGCAAAGTGTCGCAAGCCCGGCCCCCCGCTCGCGGCAAATACGGGCCAAATCTGCAGCCAATCATGTGAGCACTGCGCGCTTCGCGGCGAAATGCAACCTCGTCGGGCTAAACTGTCCCCCGACCGGTGCGCCACCCCGAATGCGCGCCAGAACGCAGTGCCGCACCGCGCGTGAAGAGCGTCCGCAGCTTCCCTCTTCAGTGCTTCCTCGTTTCGCCCCCGCTACGTCGCTTTTTGCTTTTCGATGGACATCCTCTTCACCGTTCTCATTCTGCTGCTTGCCGTCGCCGTGTCGGGCATCGTCACGCGCATCATGCCCATCAAGCTGCCGTTGCCGCTCGTGCAGATCGGCATTGGCGCGCTGCTCACCTTTCCGCTCGTGAACCCGCACGTCACGTTCGATCCCGACATCTTCATGGCGCTGTTCATTCCGCCGCTGCTGTTCGCGGACGGCTGGCGCATGCCCAAGCGCGAATTCTTCATGCAGCGCCGCGCGATCCTCATGCTCGCGCTCGGCCTCGTGCTGCTGACCGTCGTGGCCGTGGGCTACTTCGTGCACTGGCTCGTGCCGCAGATCTCGCTGCCGGTGGCCTTCGCGCTCGCGGCCGTGCTCTCGCCCACCGATGCCGTGGCGCTCTCTGCCATCGCGGGCAAGGACAGGATTCCCGCGCAGCTCATGCACATCCTCGAAGGCGAAGCGCTGATGAACGACGCCTCGGGCCTCGTCGCGCTCAAGTTCGCCGTGGCCGCCGCGCTCACCGGCTATTTCTCGCTGCGCGAGGCAGCGCTCAGCTTCGTGCTCATCGCAGCGGGCGGGCTCGCCCTGGGCGCGGCGATCGGCTGGATCTTCAGCTTCGTTTCGGAGCGCTTTCTCAACGTGACCGACGACGGCGACCCGGCGCCCGGCGTCGTGCTCACCTTGCTGATTCCGTTCGCGGCGTACCTGTTTGCGGAGCACCTCGAAGTGTCCGGCGTGCTTGCGGCCGTGTCGGCCGGCATGACGATGAACTACACGAGCGTCGCGCACAAAGGGCCGGTGTCGACGCGGGTGCGGGCGTCGAGCACCTGGTCGATGATCGAGTTCGTCTTCAACGGCATGGTGTTCACGCTGCTCGGCCTGCAATTCCCCGGCATTCTCGGCAAGGCGCTGCTCGACGCCCATCACACGAGCAACGCGCAGATGCTGCGGCTTCTCGGCTATATCGCAGCGGTGCTCGCCGCGCTCTATGTGATGCGCTTCGGCTGGGTGTGGCTGCTGCGCTGGGTGGTGAGCCGGCGCGCCGCGCGCCACGGCGTGGCGAACGCCGTGCCTGGCCTGCGCACGGTGGCGATCACGACGGTGGCGGGCGTGCGCGGCGCGGTGACGCTCGCGGGCGTGCTTTCGCTGCCCATCGCGCTCGCCAACGGCAGCCCGCTGCCGGGAC
>DATBXG010000890.1:0-8227 GCA_036514415.1 Paraburkholderia sp. | reverse complement strand
GGGTTGCCGGTGCGCGAAATCGCACCGGGCGTCATGTCCGAGCCAGGCGTCGCCGAAAGCACGTAGGTGCGCGTGGTCTGGTCGTTCACCGTCGAGCCGTCGCCGAACGACATCGGCACGGCGCGAAAGTTGGAGAGCTGGGCGCGAAAGCCCGTGGTCGAGACGTTCGCGAGGTTGTTCGCGACGACGGCCTGCTGCTCGAGCGCCTGGCTCGCGCCCGTCATCGCGGTATAAATCAGTCGGTCCATGATGTGCCCGGTACGTGGTTAGGCGCGTTACATCTGCAGCAGCGTCTGGTCGACGGTCTGCTGGGTCTTGATGGTCTGCGCGTTCGCCTGGTAGTTGCGCTGGGCCGTGATCAGGTCGACGAGCTGGTTCGTGAGGTCGACGTTCGACGCTTCGAGCGCGCCGCCCGTGAGCGTGCCGTGGTTCGTGCTGCCCGGCGTCGAGACCTGCGCGACGCCCGAGGCCGTCGTTTCCTGGAACTGGTTGCCGCCCAGGTTCAAGAGGCCGTTCGGGTTGTTGAAGTTGGCGAGCACGATCTGGCCGAGCGCCATGGTCTGGCCGTTCGAGTAGTTGCCGGTGATGGTGCCGTCCGAGCCGATCGAGAAGTTCGAGAGCGTGCCGCTCGCGTAGCCGTCCTGCGCGAGGTTGTTCACGCCGTTGGCCGAGCCGTACTGCGTCGTGCCCGAGAGGTCGAGCGTCAGCGCCTGCGGCGTCGTGGAGCCGTCCGTCGGCGTAATGCTGAACGAGAGCGACGTGGTCCCGTTGGTCGTCGCCGGTGCCGTGGCCGTGATGCTCTGGAGCGCGCCTGCCGAGCTGAACTGCGCCGTGCCGAGCTTCGACACCGAGCCGGTCTGACCCGCATACACGTCCCACTGGCCGCTCGTCGCGTCTTTCACGAAGTACATGTTGACCTGCTCGGTGCCGCCGAGCGTGTCGTAGGCCGTGACCGACGTCGAATAGGTGTAGCTCGTCGAATCGGTTGCGCTGAAGGTCGTGGTGGTGGGCGTCGTGGACTGCGCGTTCAGGTTCAGCTGCGCCGTGATGTTCTTCGTCGCGAGCGGCGCGATGTTGGTGGTCGGCACCTGGAGCGCCACGGTCTGCGCCGTGTTGACCACGCCGGTCGAGCTCGCGGCGTAGCCCATCAGCTCGTTGCCCGACGCGTCGGTGATATAGCCGTTCTTGTCGAGCTGGAACACGCCGTTACGCGAGTACGTGATCGTGCCGTTGTTCGACATCTGGTAGAAGCCGTTGCCGTTGATGGCGACGTTCAGCGCCTGGCCCGTCGTGCTGATCGTGCCTTGCGCGAAGTCCTGCTGCACGGTCTGCAGCGAGGCGCCGAGGCCGATCTGGTTGCCCACCGACGTCGCGATGGTGTTCGCGTACACGTCGGCGAACTGCGCCGTGCTCTGCTTGAAGCCGGTCGTGTTCGCGTTCGCGATGTTGTTGCCGATCACGTCGAGGTCGTTCGCCGACGCGGCGAGGCCGCTCAATCCTTGCTGGTAGCCCATGTCTGTCTACTCCGCGTTTATCGTGTTCAGAGAATGGCGGCGACGCTCGAAAGCGCGACCGTCTTGCCGTTGGCGAGCGAGAGGCCCGCGGTGCCGTCCGACTGCTGGACCACGCCATCGACCTTGCTGGCGACGAGCGCCGTCGCCGTGGCGGACTGGCCGTTGGTCGTCGCGGTGGCGGTGACCGTGTAGGTGCCGTCGGCAACCGTGTTGCCCGAGCTGTCCTTGCCGTTCCAGGTGACCGGCACGGTGCCGGCCGACTGCGCGCCGAGGTCGAACGTGTTGACGACCTGGCCTGCCGAGTTGGTGATCGTGAGCTTCACGTCCGAAACCGCCGAAGTCAGCTTGACGCCCAGTTGCGGCGCCGTGCCGCTCGACACCGTGGCGCTGCTGCCCGCCGCCAGCACGCTCGAGCCGATCAGCAGCGCGGCTTGTGCGTTCTGGCCAGCCGACAGCTGCGTGGAAAGCGACGTCAGCGACGTGTTGAGCTGCTGGATGCCCGAAACCGTGTTGATCTGGGCGAGCTGCGAGGTCATCTGCGAGCTGTCCATCGGGTTGGTCGGATCCTGGTTCTGCAGCTGCGCGACGAGCAGCTGCAGGAACGTGGTCTGCAGGTCGCTGGCGCTCGTCGTCGAGGACGAACCCGACGAGCTCGCCGAGCTCGTGCCGTTCATGGTGTCGAGCAGTTGCTGCGACACGGTGGTGGTGGTGCCACCGATGGTTGTGCTGCTGGAACTCAACGCGTTCTCCTCGATTGCGCTTCGTGCGTGGCGTGTGGTGGTGGCGGGCGACGCGTGGTTTCGCGCCCGCTGGTCTCTGTATTTACTGCGTAGTGCTTGCGGCGACTCGACGACCGGCTCAACTATCGACTTGACTGCCGGCCTAGCTGCCGATGGTCAGCGTCTTGAGCATCAGCTGCTTGGCCGTGTTCAGCGTTTCGACGTTGGCCTGGTACGAGCGCGATGCCGAGATCATGTTCACCATCTCCTCCACCGGATCGACGTTGGGCATCGTCACATAGCCGTCCGCGTTGGCGGATGGGTTGTCGGGGTCGTAGGTCTGCTTCATGGGCGTGGGGTCGTCGACCACGCCCGTCACCCTCACGCCGCCCACCTGCTGGCCCGAGGCCGTGCGCGCGCCGCCGAGCGGATTGACCGCGAACACGACCTGCTTCGCCTTGTACGGCTGGCCGTCGGGGCCGGTCGCGCTGTCGGCGTTGGCGAGATTGGACGCCGTCACGTTCAGGCGCTGCGATTCCGCCGTCATGGCGGAGCCGGCAACGCTGAAGATGTTCATCAGGGATGGCATGGTTTCGTTGACCTCACATCAAGTGCGCCTCAAACGCGCGTTGGTCGCTGCTTGTTCGTTGCTTGCTCGTTGCTCGTGCGTTGCTCTGCGGGCTCGCTATCAGTTCGAGCCCGAGGTGATCGCGGACATCATCGTCTTGATCTGCTGCGAGACCACCGTCATGCCCGACTCGAAGTGCAGCGCGTTGTCGGCGAACTGCACGCGCTCGGTGTCGAGATCCACCGTGTTGCCGTCCAGCGCGGGCTGCACCGGCACGCGGTACATGAGCTGGCTCTTGTAGGTGTCGGCCGGGCCGCCCGTCGGGATCAGCTTCGCGTCGCCGGCCATGTGGGCCGACTCCGTGGCCGTCATCTGCATGCCGCTCGTCACCCCCGCGGGCTGCGCCATCGCGAGCGGCTGGGCGTTGCCGCCGGCCGTGCGCGCCAGGGCGCCCGCCGTGCCGCTTACCGCGCCCTGCTGCCTGAGCGCGCCCGCGAGCGAGGCCGAAAAGTCCACGTCGCGCGCCTGGTAGCCCGGCGTGTCGGCGTTCGCGATGTTCGAGGAGATCAATGCCTGGCGCGTGGCGCGCACATCGAGCGCTTCGCGCCCAAAGGCGAATTCGGCATCGAGTTTGTCCAGCATCGGGCGTTCTCCGTGAGACGAAAGAGGTTTCGGCGTGAGCGCGGCGCATCGCCATCGGCGGGAAATCCGGCGCAAACGTTAGGCGCGCAACCCGAAGGCCTTTGCGCATGGAGTGGAATATTAGGCGTGGGTGGCAAGAACCAATCGGACGAATAGCCGGTAAAGCGCCCCTCTATTCGACGCAAGCGAGCAGGAGCCGCCGCCTAGAATGCGAAGCGTGTCAATGCATTCGATGGAGAACGACGATGCCGCAAACTGCCTCTTTCCGCGGGCCGCGCGCCGGCCAGGAACGGCGTGCGCGCGCGCTGTCGTGGGCCGCTTCGTGGACCTGCGTGGTTGCGTGCGCCTTTGGCGGCGCGGCCGCGCAGGCCCAAACCCAGCCCCAGGGCGCGGGCCAGATCTTCATTGCGGGCAACGGCGACCGCGCCGGTTCCGACTCCGCGCAGATGAACGCGATGCTCGCCGCTCACGCGAAGCCGGCAGTCCCCGCGAATGCCGCAGCCAGCGAGGCCGCGAATGCTGCAAATGGCTCCGCGCCGCTGCGCGCGGCCAGCTACGCCGATCTGAACACGCGCGGCGTGCCCGATGATGCGCGCGCGGCCGTCGATTCGAACGGCATGATCACCATCCCCGGTCCCGGCGAGCGCGCGCCGCAAGGCGATGCCCCGCGTATCGTCACGATTCCCGCGCCGGGTGCGAGCGCCCAGGCCATGCGCGTGCCGGCTGCCAATGGGTACAACGCAGGCGCCCTCCAGCGCGTGAACCTGCCGGGCGCCGCGAACCGCGTCGCCCCCGTGGTCGTCGATGCAGCGGCAACGAACGCGGCGGCCAGCGCGAGGCCGGTTGCGAACGCCAATGCCAGCGCAAACGCCAACGCGAACGCAGGCGGCGTCGCCGCGAACGCCCAGGCCGCGCCGCCCGGCCAGCAGGACGGCGAATCGATCCGCGCCGCCGCGCTCGCCTACCTTCAGCAACAGTCGGCGGGCCTGCCGGGCCACGTGAGCATCACGGTCAATCCGGTGTTCCCGCGCGGCCTCGCGGCCTGCACCTCGCTCGAGCCGTTCATGCCGCCGGGCGCGCGCACCTTCGGCCGCACGAGCGTGGGCGTGCGCTGCATCGGCGCGAAGCCCTGGACGCTCTATGTGGGCGCGCGCATTGCCATCGAGGTGACGTACTACGTGGCCTCCCGGCAGATCGGCGCCGGCGAATCGCTCTCCGCCGCCGACTTCATGCCGCGCTCGGGCGACCTCGCGAGCCTGCCGCAGACCATCATCACCGACCCCAACCAGGCGACGGGCGCCGTCGCGCTCGCACGCATCTCCGCCGGACTGCCGCTGCGCTCCGATATGCTGCGCAGCGCGGCCTCGGTGATCATCGGACAGACCGTCAAGGTGATCGCCGTGGGCACCAACTTCACGATCTCCGCCGAAGGCAGCGCGCTCAATAACGGCGAGCCCGGCCAGCAGGTGCGCGTGCGCACGAGCGGGGGGCAGATCATCACGGGCGTGGTCAAGGACGCCGGCACCGTGCAGGTGCAGATCTAGGGCCGGTTCACGGCCGGCATTCAGGGCCGGTTCGGGCGGTGCGAGCCGCCGTGCGACCCAGGCCTGGCGGCGTGCGTGACGGTTTGCGGCTGTGTGCGCGAGCACACGTAACAGCATGTAACGTTGGGACTTTCGCGCTAAAGTTCGGCCCGACCTATGCCGTTATCAAGGTCAAATCGATCAGGAAAGCCCATCGTGAAAGTTGACCCCTCCACCCGCAACCAGCCGCGCGCGCTGCAGGATGGCCTTGCGCGTTCGCAAAACGATTCGACCGGCGCAGTGAGCGCCACGAATACCGGTAATGCCGCCACGTCCGGCGCTGCAAGCGGCGCGAGCGCCGCGGGCACGTCCGGCGCCTCGCAAGGAGACGCGAGCGTGAGCCTCTCCTCTCTCTCGTCGACGATGCGTTCGCTCGCGGCGAGCGGTTCCGCCGACATCGACATGGCCCACGTGCAGTCGATCAAGGACGCGATCAGCAACGGCACGTTGCAGATCGACTCCGGCAAGATCGCCGACGGCGTGATCCAGACCGCGCGCGACCTCGTGAAGCCGACGTCGGTCAACTGACGTTCGGCGCACGAGCGCAGCGCAAACACAGTTTTTTTGGTGCCTCGCAATGAAAGATGCCTTGTTGGCCACACTGATCGACGAACACGCCGCGGTTGAGGCGTTCGCGTCGCTGCTCGCCTACGAAGAGAAGGCGCTCGTGTCGGCCGACGGCATGGACGCGTTGCCGCAGATCGTCGAACAGAAAACGGCGCTCACGCAACGTCTCGCAGGTCTCGAGAAGGCGCGCGACGCGCAACTGGCCGCTCTCGGCCTGCCCGGCGGGCGCAAAGGCATCGAAATGGCCTGCGACGGCGACACGCGTGTCGCGAGCCAGTGGGCGCTGCTCCGGGGTTCGACCGAACGCGCGCGCCGCAAGAACCTCACGATCGGCATGATGATCCGCACGCGCATGGACCATAACCGCCGCGCGCTCGCGATCCTGCGCGGCGACACGGGCAACGGCGCGATGCTGTACGGTCCCGACGGGCGGCTGCCGGCGTTCGGGCTGTAGGCGCTCGCGCGGCTCACGCGCGGTTCGTGTCAAGCAAAAAGCCGAAGCGGCAGTGCTTCGGCTTTTTGCTTTTTGGGAGTTGCCACCGAAGTGGCTAAAGCGGCCTCAAGCCTGCTTGATGGTCGCGACGGGCAGAAAGAGCCTGCGCGGAACATCGGAGAACGACTCGAACCCGTATTTCCTGTAGAACCCCGCCGCGCTCTCGTCGAGCGCATCGACAACGACGCATTGCACGCCGATCGCCTCCGCGGTCGTCAACACCGTGTCGAGGGCGTGCGCGAGCAGGTATTCGCCAACGCCGCGGCCTTTGTATTGCCTGTCGACTGCCAGCCGCGCAAGGAGCACTGCGGACACGCTCCTCGGGAGCCGGGCGCCCGGCATGCCGTCGGTTTCCACGGATGTGGCGGCCAGTGCGTAGTAGCCGACGATCTCCCGCGCGTCATCGGCCAATGTCGCAACGTAGGTGCGCGACAGGTTTTTCTTTTGGTGCTGATTCGCAATGTTGCGCAACCACTCGTTGAGCGCGCCGACGCCGCAGTCGAAGCTATTGCGATTGTCGTCTTCCCTAAGCCTTCGAATCAGTGTTTCCAATCTTCTTGTTCCTGAAGCGTGCCATTGCGCGCTGCAGCGCTTCATTGGGCTTGGGCGGCTCGTCCAGCAGTGCACAGAAGCGCCTCGATTCTTCCATCGTCAGGCGAATGGACCGAATCACCTCTTCCTGCTCGATGACCTGCTCCGCAGCCCGAAGTGCGGATTGCACAATGAACTGATTGAGGGTGCTGCCTGATAGATCTGCAGCGAGCTGCAGAATTTCCTGCTTTTCCGCACTCAACCGGGCGGTGATCCGCCCACGGCTGGCGTTGTCCATACCGTTGTTGATAGCCATTGCTTTCCTCGTTCCGAACCGTTCCGTAGCGCCGCCTGGCGGATGCGGATTTTGAGGTTCCGTAGGTTAAGACGCGGGGCCTGGTCCCCGACGGGTAGGCGCTTTGTTCGCCCGCTTTATTCGCCCGCTTTATTCACCCATTACCAGGCCATCCACCCAGGATGACGGATTCACTATAGCACGAGTGGTGCCAAATTGCCACCAGAGAGGCCATATTGACGCCGACCGCGTGCCAACAAAAAAGCCGAAGCGCTCGCGCACTCCGGCTTTTTCACTGCACCCCGGCCCGCGCTGACCCACACGCGGACCCGCTACCGCCTCAATTCTCCGTGCCTGCCCACGACATCTCGCGCAGCCGCGTGCGCAAGCGCGCCACTGCCTGGCTGTGCAGCTGGCACACGCGCGACTCGCTCACCTCCATCACGGCGCCGATCTCGCGCAGGTTCATGCCGCGCTCGTAGTAGAGCGACATCAAGAGCTTCTCGCGCTCGGGCAGCCGGTCGATCGCCTCGATTAGCGCGCCGCGCAGGCTGTCGTCGAGCAGCGCCGAAAGCGGGTCCGAATGATCGACGCAGTAGCGGTCGAGGAACGGCTCGTCCTCGGCGGAGCGGTCGAAGTCTTCGTAGTAGATGAGCTGGCTGCCGTGCAGGTCCTGCAGCATCGACTGGTATTCGTCGAGCGGCATCTGCAGGTGCTCGGCGATCTCGGTTTCGCTCGCGGAGCGGCCAAGCCGCTGCTCCACCTTGTGCACCGCGCTCTCCACTTCGCGCGACGTGCGGCGCAGGCTGCGCGGCAGCCAGTCGTTGCTGCGCAGCTCGTCGAGCATCGCGCCGCGAATGCGCTGGCTCGCGTAAGTCTCGAACTGCGCGCCCTGATCTTCCTTGTAGCGGTTCGCCGCGTCGAGCAGGCCGATCATGCCGGCCTGGATCAGGTCGTCGAGGTCCACGCTCGCCGGCATCTTGGCCACGAGCTGCAAACCGAGCCGTCTTACGAGCGGCGCGTATTTCGCCAGGACGTCGGCCTGCGAAATTTTTCCTTGAGCGTTATACATCGTGCTGTCCACTTCTCATCTCCCTTGCGGCGACGTCGTGCGCGCGTCAGACGTGCTGCGGCGACGGCCGCTGTGCGGGCGTGTCGGCCCGCCAGCCCACGTGGGCCGGTGCGGACGCGGATGTTGCGTTGGGTGCGGTATGCACACCCGTCACGGCCGCAACGAACGTATCGGCGTTCGCGGCGAGCGTGCTGTGTGCGGCGTTTGCTGCATGTGTAGCGTGTGGCTGGACGCCGGCTTGCG
>DATBXG010000889.1:0-3425 GCA_036514415.1 Paraburkholderia sp. | reverse complement strand
GTGAGCGCATTGAAGATATCCGCGAGCGGCCGCCTGAACGCTTCCACCCACGGCTTCGGCTCGCCGAAGCCGCCCCAGTGCAGGCCGAAACGCGTCGTCTCGAAGTAGGTGCGCGAGCCGCGCGTGCGCGTGTCGATCCAGTCGCGCATGGGATGCGACATCGAAAACACCAGCAGCGCGCCGGGGCGCGCGACACGGTGAAACTCCCGAAAGGTCGGTGCGAGGTGCTCGACGTAGTCGAGCGCTAGCGAGCACACGATGCGATCGACCGTCGCACTGGCCAGCCAGTCGAGCGGGCGCGCGAGATCGCCCAGCGCGATGTCGACAGCAAGGCCCGCGCAACGCACCCTCGCCAGTTCGACCATTGCGGGCGTCACGTCGAAGGCCAGCACACGCGCGCCCTCGCCCGCCAACTCCGCGCTCACGATGCCGGGCCCGCAGCCCGCGTCGAGCACGTCGAGCCCCGCCACTGCGCCTAGCAGCGAGCGCGTGGCGGGCCGTTCATAGAGCGCGTTGTGCGGTTTGACGGGCGCCTGCTCGGCATAGCGCCCGGCGAACTGCGTGTAGCTGGCGCGGCCAGGAAGCTCGTTGGCTGTTGCGTCGGGATTCGCGTCGGGGTTCGCGTTGTGGTTCGTTTCGTCGGTGGACATGTGGGCGGTAGGGCACAGATTGAATACGCCATTGTCCACCGTTTCGCGCCGGCAGACCAACGCGCCACACCAACGCAACGCCGGGCGAGGCCGGCTTAGAACAGCACCGAAATGCCCGCCATGCCGACGAACTGCGCGTTCGTCGATGAAGGCGACGCGTTCTGCGAGTCGCCCACGGTCGCCACGGCGCCGGCTATCTCGCCTGTCGCGCCGAGCGTCTGACCGCCGGCGCGCTGATACGCCTGCAAGGCATACAGCGTGGTGCGTTTCGAAAGATGCCACGACTCGCGCAGCGAGTACTGCTGATAGCGCGCCGCGCTCGTGATGCCGTTCGCCTTTGCGGCCATGGTGTACGAGAACGCGCCCGCCAGATCGAACGCAGGCGTTGCGCGCCATGCGGCGAGTGCGCCGTAGGTGTTGAACACGGCCGTATTGGCAAACGCCGCGGCGCCGCCCGCCAGATATTGCACGTTGGTGTAGTTCAGGCCGAACGTGAAGTCGCCCAGCGTGTAGTTGCCCGCGGCGGCGATGTTCTGCACAGCCCGCGCCGACGCATATCCGCGATTCACCGCCGAAATGGCAAACGAGCCCGAGGCGTTCGGATCGAAGTTCGGCGTGCGGCCCGTGTTGTTCAGGCGCAGATAACCTGCGGCGAGGTTCAGCGGGCCGCCCGTGTAGCGCAACGCGGCGCTCAGGCTCTGCCCCGCGCCCGGGCTGCCAGCAATACCGCTGAAGCCATATAGCACGCTGGCGCTCACGCCCTTGAACACCGGCGACGTGTAGGTGAGCGCATTGTTGATGCGCACGGTCGTGTCGAGGCTGTCGTAGTCGCCGGGGTGAGCGCCCGTTGCGCCCGTGAGCCAGCTGCTCGAGGCGAGCGGTCCGACGAAGAGCATATAGGGCGTGTACTGGCGGCCCATCGTCAGGGTGCCGTAGGTGTCGTTGGCGAGACCCACGAAGGCCTGCCGGTTGAAGAGCAGCCCGGCCGACGATGCGGCGCCCGTGTTCGCGTCGAAGCCCGCCTGCAGGTCGAAGATGGCGCGGGTGCCGCCCCCCAGATCCTCGTTGCCGCGAAGTCCGAACTTGGAGGCATAAAGGTTTCCCTGGCGCAGTTGGACGTTCGAGCTGCCGTTCTGGTTGTTGACGTAGCTGATCGCGTCGTCGACGACGCCGTACAGTGTCACGTTCGATTGCGCCTGAACGGACGCCATCTCACAGACTGCTGCCGCCAGCAGGAAGGCGCGCACTTTTGCGTGTCTGTTCATCAGGTCTCCTCATGTTGTTGAATGGACTGGGGGTCGACCGGAGAAAGCGGAGCAAGCGAGTTAAAGTCATCCGACAACCGATATCCAGGAAGGCATCGTAGATGTGACGATATTCGCCGTCAAGTGCACTTCCCGCGATACGCGGACCTGATTGGCAGAAACGTGATCTCGCACAAACCTGCAAAAAATATGCGCTTCCCGGTGCGGCCTCCCCCTGCTTGCGCGTATTGACACCTGGGCGGTCACAAACTTAGCATCTGCGGAGACTTAGATATGCGTCATCGTATGACATGTGATCGATACACTCGTAGCCTCAAGCACTTGCATGCGAAACCATCTTTACTTAGTAGAGTGAACTGATTTCTACGCGCAATGCATGACCGCGCCAAGATATAACCCGGAAACAGGGGGAGACAAGATTGAAAACAGTCAAAGGCTTGCGCTGGTGGATCATCGCCCTCGTCTGCGTGGGCACCATCCTGAACTATCTCGCGCGCAACTCACTGGCGGTGCTCGCGCCCGAACTCAGGCATGAGCTGAACTTCAGCACCCAGCAGTACTCGTATATCGTTGCCGCCTTTCAAATCGGCTACACGATCATGCAACCGGTTTGCGGAATCATCGTCGACCTGCTCGGACTGCGCATCGGCTTCGCGCTGTTCGCCGCGTTGTGGTCCGCCGCGGGCGTCATGCACGGCTTCGCCACGGGTTGGCTTTCGCTCGGCGCAATGCGCGGTTTGCTCGGGCTCTTCGAAGCCGCCGCCATTCCCTCCGGCATGAAGGCTGTGGCGGAATGGTTTCCGGACCGGCAAAAGTCGGTGGCAGTCGGCTACTTCAATGCTGGCACGTCGCTCGGCGCCGTGCTCGCGCCGCCCGTCGTCATCTTCTTTTCGCTGCGCTTTGGCTGGCAAACGGCTTTCATCGTGACGGGAGCGGTCGGCTTCATCTGGGCCGCTGCCTGGTATGTGCTCTATCGAGCGCCCGGCGCCCACCCGCGCATCAGCGAGCGCGAGCGCGCATTCATCACGGAAGGTCAAAGCCGCCCCGCCGGGCAAGGCAAGGCGCGCACGCGCGATGTCGTGACCTCGCGGCGCTTCTGGGCGATCGCGCTACCGCGCTTTTTCGCGGAGCCGGCGTGGCAGACCTTCAGCTTCTGGATCCCGCTCTATCTCGCCACGGAGCGTCATATGGACCTCAAGGAGATCGCCGCATTCGCGTGGCTGCCCTTCGTCGCGGCAGACCTCGGCGGCATTCTGGGCGGCTACCTCTCGCCCTTCCTGATGCGCCATTTCCGTCTGCCGTTGCTGTGGTCGCGCGTGGCGGGCGTGGTACTCGGCGCGTTCATGATGATCGGGCCCGCGTGCATCGGGCTCGTCGCTTCTCCCTATATGGCCATCGCGCTCTTTTGCGTGGGCGGCTTCGCGCACCAGATGATCTCCGCGCTCGTCAACACGCTCGCCGCCGACGTATTCGATTCGCGGGAAGTCGGCACGGCGAGCGGATTCGCGGG
>DATBXG010000888.1:0-3890 GCA_036514415.1 Paraburkholderia sp. | reverse complement strand
TCTTTGCGTTCCGATTCGCTCAGCACCAGTTCCCCTTTGGGCCGCCCGCTCATCCCTGCCTCCTCGCATCAAGTGCCACACAGAACACTTTAGTACGCGGTCGGCATCATTCAATGAATTTTTAACTCAGGACACTAGCGTCCGCCCCAGGTTCTTTCCTCCCGTTGGTCCCACCCGCAGATTCAGCGTTTTCCGATATGGCTGGCGCTTCAGTCACGGCATGCTTTGCGCCGGCGCCCGCGTGAGCGCGGGAACGGCCACTCTTGGGGCGCGCGCCCGCGCCGCGCTGTACCATTCACCGCACGCCGCACGGCAATGGCCGCGCGGCGTGCGCGCAAACGAGGACCGGTCGATGCAACGAATAACACGAAGAAGTGGCGGGTGGTGGACGTTGGCGCTTTCCCTGGTGTTGGGCGCATGCCTGGTATGGGCGTGGCGTGCCCACGCCGCGCGCACGGTTAGCGTGTCGCCGCAGGGAACGGTGGCGCAGGTGCGTCAGGTGGTGGTGAAGTTCGACGAGGCGATGGTGGCGTTCGGCGCACCCGACGCGAAGGATCCCGCGCGCGTGCAGTGCAGTAACGCGGCGGCCGGCGCGGGCCAGGGCCGGTGGATCGACGAGAAAACATGGGCCTACGATTTCGCCGCCGATCTGCCGCCTGACGTGCAATGCAGCGTCACGCTCGCCGAGGGCCTCAAGTCGCGGGCTGGCATGGCGGTGACAGGCGGGCGCCGCTTCACGTTCTCGACGGGGGGGCCGTTTCCCGTGAGCGTGCGGCCATATCCCGGTCGGGGCAGCGAAATCGAGGAGCACCAGGCATTCGTGCTGAAGCTGAACGGTCCCGCGACGGCGGACTCCGTGCGCGAGCACGTCTGGTGCGAGTCGGGTGGGCTCGGCAACCGCATCCCGGTTCAGCCTGTCGACGCGTCCACGCGCGCGGCGCTGCTCAAGCACTTCCGGCTCGAAAAGGACAGCGCGAGCGTGCTCACGCTCACCTGCCAGCAGACGCTGCCCTCTAGCGCGAAGATGCAGCTCGTATACGGCAAGGGCGTGCTGGGGCCGAACGGCACGCCCAACGGCGTGGAGCGTCGCTTCGATTTCACCGTGCGCGCCCCGTTCACCGCGAGCATGAGTTGCGAGCGTGAGAACGCGAAGGCGCCATGCACGCCGCTGCGGCCTGTGCGCATCGACCTGAGTGCACCCATTGCACGCACCGACGCGCAGAAGTTCCGTCTGCAAGGACCGAAAGGCGAGATCGCGCCGACCTTCCGGACAGGCGACAAGGACAACGAAACAAGCACGGTCTCGTTCGCCGCACCCTTGCCCGATCACACGACGCTGACGATCACCGCGCCAGCCGGACTCAAGGACGTGAGCGGGCGCCCGCTCGCGAACGCCGATCTGTTCCCGCTGCGCACGGCCACCGCGCCGATGCCGCCGCTCGCGAAATTTCCGTCCTCGACATTCGGCATCATCGAGCGCTTTGCGGAGCGGGACACGCCGCCGCTCGTGCCGGTCACGCTGCGCAACGTCGAAGCCGATCTGCACGTGCAGGGGCTCAATGCCGGCGAAGCGAAGTTCGCGCAGCTCGCGGTGCAGTCCGATACCGACATGCGCCGCTGGATGCGTCTCGTCGATCAATTCGACAATTTCGGCATGAGCGAAACGTCGATCGACAAGCTGATGCCGGGCCTGCTCGCGCGCGCAAAGTCGCCCGTGGTGATTCCGCGCACGACTGGCGAGGGCAACGATACGAGCGGCGATGAAACGAAGGAGCGCGTCATCGACGTGCGCTCGCTTTCGCTGCTCGACGGCCAGCCCGGCGTGCAGACGCTCGCGCTGCCAAAGGCCGATCCCAAAACGCTGCGGCCGTTCGAGGTGGTGGGCATTCCGGTGCCGAAACCTGGCTTCTATGTGATCGAGCTTGCTTCGCCGTCGCTCGGTGCGTCCTTGCTCGGCAAGCCCGCACCGATGTACGTGCGCACGACCGTGCTCGTCACCAATCTCGGCGTGCACTTCAAGCAGGGCCGCGAGAACAGTGTGGTGTGGGTCACGACGCTCGACAAGGGCGAACCGGTGGCCGGCGCCGAGGTGCACGTATCGGACTGCAACGGCGATATGCTCGCCACGGGAAAGACCGATTCGCATGGACTGCTTAGCATCGACGGGCCGCTTTCGAACCGCCGGGAATGCGGCGAAAACAGCTATAGCGGCCTGTTCGTTTCCGCGCGCATCAACGACCCGAAGACCGGCCCCGACATGGCGTTCGTGCAGTCGGACTGGAATCGCGGCATCGAATCGTGGCGCTTCAACGTGCCAACGGATACGAGCGTGGAGCCCACGGTGCGCGCGCATACCGTATTCGACCGCACGTTGCTGCGCGCGGGCGAGACGGTGTCGATGAAGCATTTCATCCGCGCGCAGACGATGCATGGTTTCGCGTTCACGCAGCACTATCCCACGCGCGTGACGATACGCCATGCCGGAAGCGGACAGACGTGGCATCTGCCGCTCATGTGGGCCGCCGACCATACGGCCGATTCCACCTTCGCGTTGCCGCCCGAAGCGAAGCTGGGCGAATACGACGTCTCGCTCGACGACGGCGACGTGAACGCCAGTACAGGGCCCGAAAGCGACGGCAACGCAGACCATGACGCTGACAACAGCGCCGACACGATCCACATGAGCTACGACAGCGGCAGCTTCCGCCTGGAGGCCTTCCGCTTGCCGGTGCTCAAGGGCACGATAGCCGTGCAAAATGAGAAGACATCGCCGCTCGTCGCGATCACGCAGGCGCGCGTGGCGGTGCAGATCGATTACGTCTCGGGTGGTGCGGCTTCGGGGCTTCCCGTGCAGGTTTCGGCACTCGTGAAGGCAACCACGCCTTCATTCGCCAGCACGTACGGCGATTTCAGTTTCGCACCGTACGTCAGCGCGACGCGCGGCGACAACGCATCCGAAGACGAGGACAACGGCCCGCAAGAAGACACCGAAATCGCGAAGCTCGTGGCCGACAAGGAGCCGCTCACGCTCGACCGCAACGGTGCGGGTACGCTCGTGCTGAAGAACCTGCCGGGCGTGGATGCGCCAAAGCGCCTCGCGCTCGAAGCGACCTTCGCGGACCCGAACGGCGAAGTGCAGACCATCAGCGGCGCGGCCACGCTCTGGCCCGCGGCCGTGGTGGCGGGCATCAAGTCGGGGCGCTGGGTTTCGGTGGGCAGGACGGTGCCGGTCACGGCGCTCGCGCTCGATCTGCAGGGCAAGCCGCACGCGGGGGTGAAGCTCGAGGTGCGCGGGGTCGCGAAGATCAGGACTACGTCGCGCAAGCGCATGGTGGGCGGTTTCTACGCGTACGACAATCACACGGAAACGCGCGATCTCGGCACGCTGTGCAGCGGCACGAGCGACGATCACGGCCTGCTCACCTGCGATGCGAAGCTCAAGGAAGCGGGCAATATCGAACTCGTGGCCACGGCGCGCGATGGCGACGGCCGCGCATCCACGGCAACGACCTCGGTATGGGTCACGCGCGAAGAAGAACTCTGGTTCGGCAGCGAGAACACGGACCGCATCGATGTGCTGCCCGAGAAAACGAGCTACGAGCCGGGCGAGACCGCACGCTTCCAGGTGCGCATGCCGTTTCGCTTCGCGACGGCGCTCGTGGCCGTGGAGCGTGAGGGCATCATCGAAACGCATGTGGTGCGGCTCGATGGCCGCGACCCGACCGTCGAGTTGAAGGTGAGCGACACGTGGGGGCCGAACGTATACGTCTCGGTGCTCGCGCTGCGCGGGCGCATTCATGAAGTGCCGTGGTATTCGTTCTTTACGTGGGGCTGGAAGGCGCCGCTCGAATGGGCGCGAGCGTTCTGGTACGAAGGCCGCCAGTACGAAG
>DATBXG010000887.1:0-16046 GCA_036514415.1 Paraburkholderia sp. | reverse complement strand
GGGATACGCCACCTGAGCCATGGAGGGCAGCCAGCATGAAAACCATCCCCTCTCGCCGCCTGACCCACATTCTTGCGCAACGGAATGCTTCTGTCAGGCACTGTCGAAACAGCACTTACAAAGGTAGGGCCGCATGAGCCTGAACGGACAAGCGTATATCGTCGGCGCGTACGAGCACCCCACGCGCAAGGCCGACGACCTTTCCGTCGTGCGCCTGCACGCCGATGTCGCGAAGGGCGCGCTGGAAGACGCGGGCCTGTCGAAAGACGATATCGACGGCTACTTCTGCGCGGGCGACGCGCCGGGTCTCGGCACGACGACAATCGCCGAATACCTCGGCCTGAAGCTGCGCCACGTCGATTCGACCGAATGCGGCGGCTCCGCGCCGATCCTCCACGTCGCGCATGCGGCGGAAGCGATCGCGGCAGGCCGCTGCAACGTCGCGCTGATTACGCTCGCAGGCCGCCCGCGTGCGGCAGGCGCGGCGCTCGCGCTCAAGTCGCCGGACCCGGACGCGCCCGAGGTTCAGTTCGAGCTGCCGTTCGGCCCGGCCACGCAGAACCTGTACGGCATGGTCGCAAAACGCCACATGTACGAGTTCGGCACGACGAGCGAGCAGCTCGCGTGGATCAAGGTCGCGGCCTCGCACCACGCGCAGCACAACCCGCACGCCATGCTGCGCAATGTGGTGACCGTCGAAGACGTCGTGAACTCGCCGATGGTGTCCGACCCGCTGCATCGCCTGGACTGCTGCGTGATGAGCGATGGCGGCGGCGCGCTCATCGTGGCGCGTCCCGAGATCGCGAAGCAGCTCAAGCGTCCGCTCGTGAAGGTGCGCGGCACGGGCGAAGCGCCGAAGCACGCCGCAGGCGGCAAGATCGATCTCACGTGGTCGGCGGCGAAGTGGTCGGGCGCGGCGGCTTTCGCGGAAGCGGGCGTGACGCCGGCCGATATCAAGTATGCGTCGCTCTACGACAGCTTCACGATCACCGTGCTCATGCAGCTCGAAGATCTCGGCTTCTGCAAGAAGGGCGAAGGCGGCAGATTCGTTCAGGACGGCGGCCTGATTTCGGGCGTGGGCAAGCTCCCGTTCAATACCGATGGCGGCGGCCTGTGCAACAACCATCCCGCGAACCGTGGCGGCGTGACGAAGGTGATCGAGGCCGTGCGCCAGTTGCGCGGCGAAGCCCACCCCGCCGTGCAGGTGCCGAACTGCGATATCGCGCTCGCTAACGGCATTGGCGGCGCGCTGGCGTCACGTCATACGGCCGCAACGCTTATTTTGGAACGGGTTTAACGATGAGTACGACTAATCAGAATCCTGCAGTGGAGAAGGCCGCAGAGAAGGCTGCACGGCCCGCTGGTCCGCGCCGCATTGCCCCGCCGCGCGTGTTGCCCGAAGCGCTGCCGTTCTGGGAGGCGGCGAAGGCCGGACGCCTGCTCGTGAAGCGCTGCGCCGACTGCGGCGAGACGCACTACTACCCGCGCGACATCTGCCCGCACTGCCTGAGCGCGAACACCGGGTGGGTCGAGTCGAAGGGGCAGGGCACGATTTACTCGTACAGCACGATGGGCAAGGAGGAAGCGCGCTACACGCTCGCTTACGTGACGCTCGACGAAGGCGTGACGATGCTCACCAATCTCGTGGACTGCGACCCGGCTGCGCTCGCCATCGGCCAACGCGTGCAGGTTGCGTTCAAGCCGAGCGACGGCGGCTACCCCGTTGCGATGTTCACTCCGGCCTGAGGGAGCGCGCCCATGACCGCAGAATTCAACGATAGCCACGCAATCGGCCAGGCAATGAACCAGGCAACCCCGGCTGCCCGAAAAGGCGCGCTCTCGCGCTTCACGATCATCGACGCCTCGCGCGTGCGCGCAGGCCCGACTGCCATGCGCCTCTTCGCCGACATGGGCGCGCGCGTGATCAAGCTCGAAATTCCGCCCGGCGCGCCTGGCGGCGATGACATGATCGGCGGGCGCGACCACAATCGCGCCGACTATGAAAACCTGCACCGCAACAAGGAAAGCCTCACGCTGAACATGAAGGACCCCGCGGGCCGCGAGATTCTTCACGAACTGGTGAAGCGCGCGGACGTGTTTATCGAGAACTTCCGGCCCGACGTGAAATACCGGCTCGGCATTGGTGCCGACGCGCTGCGCGCGATCAATCCGCGCCTCGTCTACGCGAGCATTTCGGGCTTCGGCCAGGACGGTCCCTACGCGAAATGGCCCGGCTTCGACTCGATCGCGCAGGGCATGGGCGGCCTCATGAGCGTGACCGGCAAGCCGGGCGAAGGCCCGATGCGCGTGGGCATTCCTATCGCCGACCTCTGCGCGGGCCACTTCTGCGCGATGGCGATTCTCACGGCGCTGCTCGAACGCGAAGCGTCGGGCGAGGGCCAGTGGGTGCAGACCTCGCTCCTCGAAGCGCAGCTCGCGATGCTCGACTTCCAGGCCGCGCAATGGCTCGTGGACAAGAAGGTGCCGCAGCAGGTGGGCAACGAGCATCCACTGACCGTGCCGACCGGCGTGTTCCAGACGAAGGACGGCTACCTGAATCTCGCGGCCATCGGGCAGACGATGTGGACGCGCCTGTGCGAGGCGCTCGGTCTCGACCATCTCGCGCGCGCCCCGGGCTACGACTCGGACCCGGCCCGCGTGGCGAACCGCGACGCCGTGAACCGTGCCGTGGGCGAAGTGTTCAAGACGCGCACGACGCAGGAATGGACGGCAGTCCTCATCAAGGCGGGCGTGCCGTGCGGGCCGATTCACAGCATCGACGAGGTGTTCGAGGACCCGCAGGTCAAGCATCTCGGCATGGCGTGGCCGGTGGAGCTGCCCGGCAAGGGCGAGGTGGCCTTCGTCGGCCAGCCGTTCCGCCTCTCGCGTTATCCGCGTGAAGCGTCGCCGCGGCTCGCGCCCGAGCAGGGCGAGCATACGCAGGCCATCCTGCGCGAACTCGGCTACGCGGACGAGCAGATCGAACAATGGCGCGCGGCATTCGTGGTTTGAATACGCTCACGCAAAGCAACAACGTACAGGAGAAGGAGACGCAATGGCACGCCTCGTAGCCGCATTCGGCTCGTCGCACAGCATCATGCTGGTGTCGCAGCGCGAAGACTGGCAACACGGTTTTCGCGCGGTGGACCCGAAAAACCCGCATTACTTCGACAAGGCGGGCAACCACGTCAGCTACGGCGATCTGCTGGAGCGCGCGCCCGGCGAAGCCGAAGCGATGGTCACGCCGGAGAAAATGGGCGAGCGCTACGACCAGGCCGAAGCGGCCATGGACGAACTGCGCGATCGCATTCGCGCCGCGAAGCTCGACGTGCTGTTCGTGGTCGGCGACGACCAGACCGAGTTGTTTCGCACCACGAACAACCCGACGTTCGCGATCTATTACGGCGAAACGATCCGCAACGCGAAGCGCGAGACGAGCCCCAGCGACAGCTGGTACGCCCGCGCCCGCACCATGCGCCAGGAGCCCGACGCCGACGTGCACTACCCTGTGAAGGCGGAAATGGCTCGCTGGATGATCCGCGAGCTTTGCGAACGGGACTTCGACATCGCGGCCATGGACGGTCTGGAGCGCGGCCAGTACGAGGGCCATGCGTTCTCCTTCATTCACCGCCGCTATCTGCAGGGCACCGGTTTGCCGGTAATCCCGGTGATCGTCAACACGTTCGATCCGCCCAACCAGCCCACGCCGCGCCGCTGCATCCAGCTGGGCGCCGCGCTGCGCGAGCTGATCGAGGCCTACCCGGAAGACCTGCGCGTGGGCGTGCTCGCCTCGGGCGGCCTCTCGCACTTTGTGGTGGACGAGGAACTCGACAACGGCATTATCGAAGCGATCCGCCGCAAGGACAGCGCCTGGCTCGCCGCCCTCGACCCGAAGCAACTGCAGGCGGGCAGCTCGGAAATCCGCAACTGGATCATCGCGGTCGAGGCGGTGAAGTCGCTCGACCTCGAATGGGTCTCGTACACGGCGGGCTACCGCAGTCCCGCGCTGACCGGCACGGGCCTGTGTTTCGCGGCGTGGCGCACGCTGGATTGACCACCAGGCATTCGATCAGGACATTCACGGAAAGACAACGACATGGCTGACCAAAACGTACAGCGTCTGCGACGGCTCGACTGCTGCGCCGTTTCCGACGCGCTCGACAAACTCAAACTTCCCGGCGTGGTGAGCGGCCTGCCGCAGCGCTCGGGCCAGGGCCGCATTGCGGGCCGTGCGATCACCGTCAAGCTCGGCACGGGCGCAGCGCCGCCGGGACCGCCCGTCCATCTGGGCTGCACCGCCGTCGAACAGGCTGGGGCCGACAACGTGATCGTGGTCGAGCAGCGCAGCGGCGTGGAGGCAGGCTGCTGGGGCGGCCTGCTCTCGCTCGCCGCGAAGGTGCGCCAGGTGGCGGGCGTGGTGGCAGACGGCCACGTGCGCGATATCGACGAAGCGATCGGCTATGAACTGGCCGTGTTCAGCCGCGCGACCACGGCGCGCACGGCGCGTGGCCGAGTGGTGGAGAAGGGCACCAATGTGCCAGTGCAGATCGGCGAAGTGCAGGTGGAGGCCGGCGACTATGTCGTGGCCGACAACAGCGCCGTGATCTTCATCCGCGCGGCCGACATCGATGTCGTGCTGGAGACCGCCGAGATGATCGTCGCGAAGGAAGCCGCGATGGCCAAGGCGATTCTCTCGGGGACGCCGGTCGGCAAGGTGATGGGCGGCAACTACGAACACATGCTCGCCTGAGCGCATTCCCAATTCACTGCAACCATTCCAGAACCATGACGACGAACGACAACCTCGCCAAACGCAGCGATAGCAACGTGGAGCGCGCAGGCAAGCTCGACACGGCCACGCTCTCCGATGCGCTCGACAAACTCGGCATCAACGGCCAGTGCTACAAGGTCAAGGCACGCAGCACCGACTTCCGCCTCGCGGGCCGCGCATGGACCCTCAAGTACGGTCCTGCCGCCAACCCGCCGGGCACGGTGGGCGACTATATCGACGACGTGCCCGAAGGCGCGGTCATCGTGCTCGATAACGGCGGCCGGGAGGATGCGACCGTGTGGGGCGACATCCTCACCGAGATCGCACACCGCCGCGGCATTGCGGGTACCGTCATCAACGGCATCTGCCGCGACGTCGCGCTGTGCCTGAAGCTCGGCTACCCGATCTTCAGCCGCGATCACTGGATGCGCACCGGCAAGGACCGCGTGCAGGTGGAAGCGACCAATATTCCGGTCAATATCGGCGAGGCGCGCGTGCAGCCGGGCGACATTCTGCGCGGCGACGCCGATGGGGTGATCGTGATTCCGCACGAACACGAAGAAGCCGTGCTCGAAGCCGCGGAGGCGATCCATCACGCCGAAGAAGCGATTCGCGAAGCGTGCCGTGGCGGCATGCGTCTGGACGAGGCGCGCAAGCAGTTCAAGTATCACCAGCTGCAGACGCGAGGGAAATGAGCATGAAAGAGCACGATTCAAAAACGACGATACGCACTGCGATTGAACGTGTCGACAGGAGCGTGGTGGAGGATGCGCGCCGTGTGCCCGCGGCCACGCTGCACGAAGCGGGCGGCAAGATCGGCGCGCTGCCCGCCGCCATCAAGCCGGTGGCGCCAGGCTTCAGGATTTGCGGCACGGCCGTCACCGTGCATTCGCCCGGCGGCGACAACCTCTGGCTGCACCGCGCCATCCTGCTCGCGCAGCCGGGCGACGTGCTGGTGGTCTACGCGAACGGGGTGTACGAGCACGGTTACTGGGGCGAGGTCATGACGACGGCCGCGAAGGTGCGCGGACTCGCCGGCCTCGTGATCGACGGCGCGGTGCGCGATGCCGACCTGCTGGAGTCGATCGGCTTTCCGGTCTTTTCGCGCGGGCTTTCCATTCGCGGCACGGGCAAGGATTATGGCGCGATTGGCTGGATCAACGAGCCGGTGATGATCGGCCACGTGACGGTGAGCGCGGGCGACCTGATCGTCGGCGATCGCGATGGCGTGGTGGCGATTGCGCGTGCGCGCGCGGCCGAGGTTGTGGCGAAGGGCGCGCAGCGGGAGGCCGACGAAGCCGCGATCTGCAAGCGCATCGAGGCCGGCGAAACGACCATGCAGATCTACAACTTCCACTGAGGCTGAACATGACCTCGAAGCCTGCCCACTCGCCGGGCCTTGCGCCCGAACTCACCGTCGCCGGCGGGATTGCGACGATCACGCTGCGACGCCCGGATATGGCGAATCGTCTCGAACCGGAGGATCTCGGCACGCTGCGCGGCTTCATCCGCGACGTCAACGCGAGGCGCGACGTGCTGGTGCTGCGCCTGTGCGCCGAAGGCCGCCACTTTTGCGCGGGCTTCAATATCAGCAGCGTGGCGGACGAGAATGCCGGGGCGAGTTTCGAGGCGCTTGCCAACGAGCTGGAGCAGGCGCGTCCTGTGACGATCGCGGCGATCAACGGCGGTGTTTATGGTGGCGCGACCGATCTCGCGCTCGCCTGCGATTTTCGCATTGGCGTCGATAGCAGCCAGATGTTCGTGCCGGCTGCGCGGCTCGGGCTGCTGTTCTACCGTGGCGGCTTGCAGCGTTACGTCTCCCGGCTCGGCTTGAACGTGGCGAAGAAGCTGCTGCTGCGCGCGGCCACGCTCGACGCCGGGGAAATGCTGGCCTGCGGCTTTCTTGACATGGTAGTTGCGCATGCAACATTATGCGAGGAGGTGGAGCGCCTGAGCGATGAACTGGCTGGCATGGCGCCGCTTGCGCTGCTCGGCATGAAGAAGCATCTGAACCGGATCGCGAACGGCACGCTCGACTCGACCGAATTCCTGCGTGATGTAACGCAGGCGGACGCCTCCCACGATCTTCGCGAAGGGTCGCTCGCGTGGAAGGAAAAGCGCAAGCCGGTCTTTCGCGGCGAGTGAGCCGTGCGAATGTCAGGCGCACCCAATGGGGAAATAGTGGGGAAACCATTCATGGAAATCGACGAAAAGACCGTAGCTTCTCGCCTGTACGGCGAGTATGGCGCGCTGCCGCCCATTACGACGACGCTAGGCGGCACCTTTATTTCGCTGACCGATGATGCGCTCGAGGCGGAGTACATGGGCGCCCCGGCGTTCCTGAATCCAGCGGGCCAGGTGCAGGGCGGCATGCTGTGTGCCATGCTCGACGACGTGACGGCGACGCTCGTCGTCGCCACGCTGGCCGAAGGGGAGCACTGCGCGACGCTGAACCTGAACACCTCGTTTCTGCGGCCCGCGAAGCCAGGCAAGCTGATCGGCCGCTCGACGCTCGTGCGCAGGGGGCGCGGCGTGTGCAACGTGAACGGGGAACTGTGGCAAGACGACAAGCTCGTCGCCACGGCGACGGCGGTGTGCATGGTCGTCGCGCGCTAAGGACCGGGTGCGCAACAGGACCGGTCTGGCGTGACGGCTCAACGCAGCAACGCGAGACTCAGCGCGATCCCGGCCGCATACGTGCCGAGCCCACCGAGAAATCTCGCCGGATTGGGCTTCGCCATCGTGGGAAAGGCGATCAGCCCGATAACCAGCAGGCACCGGCACACGGTCGCGGTCACGATCAGCGCGAGCGTGGCAAACGAAGGCGAACGCGCGCCCAGGTAGAGAAACAGCACCGCAAGGAAGGGGACATACTCGGCGGTGTTCGCATGCGCGCGCACGATCTTGTGCAAAAGGCTCGCCGGGTCGGGCTCGCAGCCCGAGAGCGTGCCCTTGCGAAAACGCAGCATGGAGGTCGACATGCCGAGGCCAAACAGCAAAAGACCGAGGACGGCCACGCAGGCCAGTGCAGTTCTGTCCATTTGACGCTCCCTGGCCGATGGGCGTGCGAGCCACGCCCCGGCGATGCTAGAGTAAGGCAGATTCGGCCAACCGGTGACGGACAGGAGGGCGCGCGGTGACTTCCCTGCTCGAGGCGCTGCGGGTCCACGCGGCGGCGGCCGTGGCCGAATTTTATACGGAGCTTGCGCAACTGCCGAAGTCGCGCGTGATTCTGGACATGCTCGACGAATCCGAGCGCCACCACCTGCAACAGCGGCAAATACAGAATCTGCTCTCGCTCGCCAACCCGCGTCTGAAGGATGCCGAACATGTCGCGAATGCGTCGCGCATCGGGCGCATTCACGCCATTGTCGGGCTGGACAAGGACGAACTGGTGGAGAGCCGGGGCATACTCGCCGCCTCGGTGTTCCGCCGCATTGGCCGCTCCGTCGACAGCCGCGGCCTCTCGCTCTTCACGAGGCGCCTGAGCAACGACCTCGCGCAGCAACTCAAGGCCTACCAGAAGATCGAAAGCTCGCAGCAGGCCGTCTTGCTCGATGTGACGAAAGTCGCGTGGGGCAGCGAGCACTATGGCGACCTCATTCGCCGCGTCGTCGATATTCTCGCGGCGCACGAGGAGATCGCCGGCTGCGCGATCGGACGTCCCGACGATCAAGGCGTTTTTCACTTTGAAGCCGCCGCGAGCGAAAGCCTTCATGGCTACCTGGAAGAACTCCTGAGTTCCTCGCGAACCCGCATCGTGACCGAAGCCAACGATCCACGCGGACAGGGCACGGTTGGCCGCGCGTGGCGCAGCGGCAATATCGAGCGGATCATCAATTTCAAAACGCTCAGCGAGGCCGCACCCTGGCGCGAGCAGGCGCTGAAAGGCGGCTTTCGCTCGTCCGCGGCGGTGCCGCTCGGCGTGCTTGGCGATCGTCCGCTCGCCATCCTGCTGCTTTACAGCGCATTGCCGGGCGGTTTCATGGGGGCGAATCAAACGGCGTTTCTCGACATGCTGCAGACCGTGCTCAACTGCGCATTGGAACGGCTGGGCGCAGCGAGCATCTTTCACGAGGCCATTTCCATCAGCCAGCGTCAGCGTTTCGCGGCGCTCGTGCGCTCGGAGGCCTTGCTGACCTACTACCAGCCGCTGCTCGACACGCGTGAAGGTAAGGTAACGAAGGTCGAAGCGCTCGCGCGGCTGGAAGACGGCGGCCAGGTGCTCTCGCCGGCGCAGTTCCTGCCGGCCCTCGTTTCGGACGATCTGCTGGAGATCTATGTACGCATGCTGGAGCATGCGCTCGCCGAGCGCCTTGCGTGGCTCGACGAGGGATTCGCGCTGGCGTTGTCGATCAATCTGCCGCCAACCGGCCTCAGCGATATCCGCTACCTCCAGGCCACCGAATCCATTCTGGCGAAATACGCGTGTCCGCCCGATCAACTGACACTGGAAGTGCTCGAAACGCAGGCGCTCTCGTTCGGGCACGGCCAGCACGCCATCTCGGCGCGTTTCAAGACGCTGGGTGTCGCGTTCGCGCAGGACGATCTGGGTGCCGGCGCGAGCGGACTCGCGCGGCTGCGGGAATTGCCGTTCGACTGGATCAAGATCGATCGCGACATGGTGAAGATCGAGGGCAACGATGCTTTCGACGTGCTGCGCTTCATCTATCAACTCACGCACCTGGGTCACGCAATGGGCAAGCGCGTGGTGGCCGAGGGTGTGGAGTCGATGGACCTGGCGGGCGCGTTCGCCACGCTGGGCGTGGATCTGGTGCAGGGCTACGCAATCGCGAAGCCGATGCCGGGCAGCGAAGTCGCCGGGTGGATGCGAGACCATTCATTTGCGCGCGAGTTTTACTGCGAGGGCATGCTGGCGAGGCTCGCGAGGCTGCTTGCCTGGGAGGAGCGCATCACGCAAATCCTGGACGTGCCTGCGACTGCGGAGGAACTCGCGCACGCGGTTCCCTCGGCCGCCAGTCTGGGTCGCGGCCGCGGCGCGGGTTCGCCGCTCGTCGAATCGCTGATCGGGTTTGCCGATCTCTTTCCTGGCGAGCGCGAATATCAGGGGGAACTGGAGGCGATCGTGAACGCCGCGCTGCATCAGGGCGGCTTGCATGGTCAGGCATACGAAGCGGCGCATCGACGGCTCGTCGATGCGATTGCTTCTCGCACCCGGGCGAGTCGTCTGCCGCAAGGCTCGTGAGAATCGGGGGACGTTAGCCAACCTCTACGCGATTGCGTCCGCGGCACGCAAACTGGCGCTTGCACGCGTTCGCGGACGTTTTCGAACATATCGATTTCCGCACGCTCTGTGCGGTACATCACCAAACCCGCCCACACTCGTTACGAATCTTCTTGATCCGACGTGGGCCGCTTTCTACATTGAATTCACGCGCTGGCGGCGAGATAGGGCAGCGCGCGAATAACCCGAACATATGAGGAATGGCATGCGGCGGAAATCTTCATGGCTCGGATGGTCCCTGTGCCTTGTCGTCATGCACGCGTTCGGGCAGACACAATCCGGTTCCACTTATCCTTGCGCCACCCCGCGGCAGCATGCGGCGACCGAGGCGCGCATTGCCGCGATCACGCGGGGCTTCGACGCTTATCGCATCGGCAACGATTATGCTTCGGCCGACAACCAGCGGCTCCAGGCGCTGGCCACCGTGCGCCGATGCCAGACGCGCGGTACGTCCGGCGAGCACTGCAGCCGGGAGCTCCAGCAATACACCGTTGCGGACCAGCAGTACCGGTACGCGTCGCAGAACATGGACGCGTACAACTCGGCGGCGGCGACGCAGGCAAGAGCCCGCGCTGCGCAACTGCCGCTTTGCCGGTGACGCAGCGTTGATACGGGGCGGCGCGCCTGCCGATCGCGTGGGCTGCCTCGCGCACGCGCCGCAATGGCGGCGGGAGATTGCGCATTCGATGTGCTGGACGACCAGTTGGTGTAGCAAAGAGAATCGCACCATGGCCGGCCGCTTCGGCCGCGCTCCGGCTGGATGAAAGCCCCGCTTTTTTACGGCATTTTTTCTTGTGCGAGGGCGAGCGCCACACCTACACTTGCGCGATCGAATCGATTCTCAGCTAATCATGTCAATGCGCTTTCGAGGCTGGTTGAAGCTCGCGATTCTCACGTTTGCCGTCGACCAGATATTGACGGCCGTTTTCGGTTACGTTGTCGAGCGGATCGATCCAGGTACGACCGACTTTCAGACGGTGATCTTCAGCTGCATTACCTGTTTTCTCGTGAGCAACTGGCTGGTGACCGATGCAAGGACCGCGTGGACCACGGCGAAGCAGCAGGGGTTCATCGGCATCTCGCGAGCGGGCGCCGGTGCGCCGGAAGAGAAACTCTCGATCGCCATTGCGTGCCCGCGACGCTGGCTCGTCGTGCTTCATCTCGAGTTGAATCCCACGCTGGCTCAAGGCACCTGAAATCTAGACGGGAATTGCGGCTATTTTTAACACCGGTTTTACGCGCGCGCAGGCGCCCAACGCCGCCGCAGCGTATTTTTTTCCGGAATATCGAACTTTCATCTTGTCGCGCTACTATCTCCGTACCAGATCTATGGGGAATCGCGAAGATGAAGTACGAGAACGCTCTGCAACGAGCGATCAAGGGGCGCCTCGAACGCGCCATGGAACTGGCCGAACTGTTCGGCCTGTTCATCATCGGCATTGGCACCGTGGCGGCCATGGGCGCGCTGATCTGGCACATGGTGCATTCGGACGGCGTGACCCTGACCGACCTGCTGCTGATGTTTCTCTATCTCGAGATATTCGCCATGGTCGGGCAGTACCTCAAGGCCGGGCAGTTGCCGGTGCGCTTTCCGCTCTACATTGCGATGGTCTCGATTGCGCGAGACCTCATTCTGCGCGCGGGCGCAAACACCGAGCTGCACTTGCTGGCTTCCGCGGGCGCAATCGTGCTGATTGCGCTGGGCGTGCTGATCATCCGCTATGGGCAGGCGCGATTTCCCAGCAACACCGACGAGCGGCGCGTGGAAGAGGCGAAGTAGGGAAGCCGCGGCGTCGATGCGTTGCGCGCAAAGCGCGTCGTTCCTCACGTAGTCAGGAAAACTATGCGTTTTCGCGGGGTTGCACGCCGGCGCTGGAAATGTCCTGGGTAGTAAAGCGTACGAACAGCGCCGCCGTCTCGCCGCCCGTGAATCTCAGAAAGAGGGCGCCGTCTCCGTTCGCGCGATCATCGGCGGCAAAGCTCCCGCTGTCTCCCTGCATCATGTGAATGTCGTGGACACCGCGTTCGGGCGAGAAGTCGAAGGTCAGGTCTTTTGTTGGTTGCTGGAAAAACTCCCCGAAGGCGATCACGACGGCATTGGAATCTGCCTTGGCGCGTTCGATCTGGCCGTCCAGCAGATTCTTGAGCGTGACACCGTTGCCTTCCGGCGGAATGAGCGACATCTTGTCGAGGGGAAACAGATTGTCCTGCAAATAGTCGAGCCCGTTTCCTGCAGGCCCGGTCGTCAACTCGTTGAAATCTGCGGCGCCGCTCGCGAGGCGCGCCAGATCGAGCTTTTCCGGGTTCGGGGAGACGTAGGCGGGATCGAAGTAGGCCATGACGTCGCTCCCAGTCTGGGAGAAGACATTGACCGCGATGCGGTAATTCACGCCATTTGCCTGTACCCAGATTTCGTAGTGAGGGGTTCGTCCGCTCGGATCTATCCGGCCATCTTTTACGTCGCCTACAAGTACGCCATAGACGCGGTTTTGATCGGCATGTCGCATGATATCTTCCTCTTGACTGCGTCATCGACGCGAAGAACAACGTCCACTACCTGCCTTACGAACGAGCCGGTTTCCTAAGTCTTGATCTTTTTTTGCTTCTTTTGCTCCGCTGCTGCCTTGCGTATTTCTCTGGCCTGAGCCGGTACGCCAGCATTACGTGCCGCATAGTGAACGATTTGACGCGATTCAAGATCGATCGTTACGGAATCGTCAGGCGTTTTGGTATGCGGACCGTCGGTCGCCGGGTGGTATTCGATGCGCAATTGCGTGTCATCGACGACGATGCGCAGATACCCGTAGTTTTGATCGTCATAGTTCTCGAGCGTGACCTCGTCAGCATCCTTCGACGCAGCCTGAATGACAGTAGGAGCACGAAGAGCGGGATCTCCGTAATGTGTCAGGCGGGTGACGTTGTGCCCGCCGTTGCCGCACACGACGTAGGGGATCTGCGTCCCGTCGGCGCGCGCCCGTGTAAAGCGCTGATAGTTGTGTGCGTGTCCGGAAAGGTCAGCGTGCGGCCAGACGCCGATCTTTGCGCAAATTTCGTCGATCTGACGCTGCATTTGCACGCTACAGCCGTGTCGGCCGCGCGCGACAAATGGCGGATGGTGATGGGCAAAAAGAAGGGCGCCCTTGTACTTTTCGTCCTTGACCCGCTGGAGCGCCTTCGTGAGGAACAATAGCTGGCTATCGCCAGTGTTCTCGTCGCAGATGACGCCAGGGTCCTCGAGCGTGTTGCTGTACAGCGCCACGATCCGGACAAACGGCGCGTCAAACGTAAAGAACACGCCAGGCTGTATCTGTGCCGTCCGTGAGAGATTCCCGGCATCGGGTGAGACCTGAAAGCAATCTGCGCAAAAATTGCGCAGAAATGCCTGGAGGCTCCGTTCATGCTGCAACGGGGAAATCATGCCGTCGTGGTTTCCCGCGACCGCGAGGATCGGCGCATGGTAATCGCGATAAGGCTCGTAGAATTGATCGTAGTAGTACTGACTCTCACCGAAGCTATATACGATATCTCCGAGTAGTAAATTAAACTTGGGTATCTGTCGCGGATCCTGTTCGTTGAAGTCGCTGACGAGCTTGTCCGTCACGTCGTTCTGTGTCTTTGGGCCTCGTGTGCTGCCGCAGTCCCCGAGCGCATGAAACACGATTTGTTTGTTGTCTTCAATCTGTTTGATCACGAGCCCGTTATTGTCGACAACCTGTTCCAGGGTCAGCTGCGGCTCGTCCCCTCCCCTCGGTGGCGGAAAGGGTAGCGCGTGTAGCTTGTGCTGCTTGTTCAACTCATCGATCGTCGCGTACGCCGCCTTGTCGGAAGCATGCTTGACTGCGAAGTGTTTCGGGTCGGCAGTTGGCTGTGGCTGGGAGAAAACCGGAGCGCCAAGGATGCGCTCTCCAGGTGGCTGATCCTGCTGCGGAGCCTGCCCATCTTGCGACGGGGGCTGACTGCTCTTTTTCTTTGGCATGGCTTATTCTCCACTTGCTGGAAGATAAAGAACGGAACGGAAGTGCCTTTTTCGTCATCCTGTGTATCGTAAGCTATCGATCGACGTGCCTTTGACTTGTCAAAGGCGATGAGTCTTTTCGCGTGGACGCGACTTCGCCGGTATACGGCATCTCGTTCTGAGAGAATTATGTGATGAGCGGTGGGAACTTGACGAACTGCTAGCGATTCGAAAGCCGGGCGAAACGTGGGGTCGTTTCCGCGCGTCATTCCTTCGAAGATAGGATACGGAACGCAAAGGGGTAGTAGGTGTTTTCCAGGGTGCGCTTCTGTGCTGGCGTGTGTGGAGCCAGACATCCAAATCGACTTTGTTGTGTTGCCGACTTAAATAGCTCCAGGCGGTCGTCCAGATATTTCTGGATGCCTACGGCCGTACGCCACGTGCCGGGTTTGCGTTCCGTTTAGTGCAGCGAAGCCACCCGCACGAACGCGAACACGAGTGCGAGCACAACGACAATCACACCCGTGGCGACAACCAGTCGATCAGCGAGCAAGCGGCGCATGGCGACTCTCCTACACGAAGCTGTAGCGTTCGGAATGATAGCGGGCGAGCGGCACCTTCATCTCGCCGAGCGCGGTTTCGATGGCATCCATCATCACGTCCGGCCCGCAAATGAAGTATTCGTGATCGGTGTACTCGGGCGGCAGGTGGCGCCTGAACACGTCCGCGTTGATCCGGCCGGTTTCGCCGGTCCAGTCCGCGGGGGCGTTCGAGAGAACATAGACGATCTTCAGATCGAGTCGCGTCTTCAGCGCCTCCAGTTCCTCGCGGAACGTCAGCGATTCCCAGTCCTTGCTGCCATAGAGCAGCACCAGCGGACGCCTGTCACCACGGTCGGCGAGCGTGCGGATCATGCTCATCATCGGCGTGATGCCGATGCCGCCTGCAATCAGCACGTGCATGTCTGTGGGATTGCCGATCGTGAACGCCCCATATGGGCCGTCGAGATACACGCGCTGCCCGGCCGTGACCGTCCTGACCGCGCTCGTGAAGTCGCCGAGATTGCGGATCGTCATTTCGACGCGCCCATCCGGCGCCTCGGCGCTCGACGAGAACGAGAACGGGTGCCCGGTAATGCGGAACGGGCTCGCCCATAGCGTCAGCCAGCCGAACTGGCCCGGCTTGAAGCGGAACCCCGCGTGACCTTCGGGTTGCATGACGAGCGTCGTGGTGTCGCCGCGCTCCTCGCGCACCTCGACGACGCGGTACGGCCGCCGTAGCATGAAGAGCGGCTTCACGATACGCACGTAGAGCAGCAACGCGATCCAGAAGATCGTCATGCCGATCCACAGGGTTCGCTTGAGCGGATCGCCGAGGTAGTAGGCCCAGCCGATCATATGCAGCATGCCCGCGCCGATCGCGGTCAGCGCGAGCCCGATATGCGACAGATGCCAGAGTTCGTAGCGGATTTTCAGCTGCTTGCGCCACAGGGCCATCACGACGAGCACGACGAGCGCACCGATCGATAGCACTGCGAAGCGGGCGCCCCACGGGATCTCGCGGAGGGAGTCCGGCATCGCGAGCGCCTCCGAGCGGATGGCGATCAGGATCAGCGGATGCGTCACGACCAGACCGACCGCCAGCAGCGAGACACGCCGATGGAAGTGATAGATGACGTCCTCGCCCCACGGTTCGGTCACGTGCCGGAAGCGGGCGGTGAGGCCGAATTGCAGCCCCATCATCGCGAGACCCGAGTAGCCGAGTGCGACCGAGAACTCGGTGCCGAAATTGCGCGCGGGCGGCAGCTTGCCCGTGAGCAGCGCGAACAGCGGGGCGAGAATGAACAGCAGATAGATGGCCGACCAGATGGCCTTGCGCACGAGATCGCGATACTGCATGAAGGCTCCCTTCTACCCCAGGCCGCGTTGCTCAGATACACGTGGTCAGCATCAGCGCAGGCCCGAACGTGATGACGGTGGCGGCGAGAGCCGCGATCAAGGTCCAGATGACGACGGTGTGCAGGAACGTGCTGATGGCCTCGGGGCCGGGATCGCGTTTCGCGGCGGCGCGATAGC
>DATBXG010000886.1:0-3363 GCA_036514415.1 Paraburkholderia sp. | reverse complement strand
AACTCACGCGGCGCAATTCGCTCACCTCGCCGTACCTGTGGCTGCTCTGCCTGATCGCCGTGATTCCCGCCACGCTGTTCTGGCGGCACACGCTGCATCTGTTCTGCTTCGTCGTGGTGTTCGCGCTCACGTACGTGTGGCTCTACGTGAGCATCGTGCGCTTTCGCTCGCCCAAGTGGCTCGTGGTGCGCAGGTCGCGCCGGCACTGAGCCGGTCTGCCTCAATTGGCCTGGTGCGGCCGCGCAGCCTCGGCGCTTGTGTCCCCGCTTCGCGCGTAGAATCGAAAGACCGGCGGCGCGATGCCTCGTGCCCGCCGCCTCGTTCATGCGCGTAATTTCGATTCAGGGAGAGCCCATATGAGCCGTTATCTCGCGTTTGCGCTTGCGCTGTTCGCCGTGACGCTCGCCGCCTGCAACACCATTGCAGGCGCGGGCGAAGATATCTCGAAGGGCGGTCAGGCCATCACCAACTCGGCGGAAAAGGCCAAGTAAGTTTCGTTGGAGCGCGAGGGCCCGTTCAGGCTGACGCGCCCTCGCTCAGCCGCGCAACCTGCGCCTCCAGCTCGCGCACGCGCGCCTCGCGCTTTGCCGCCGCCTCCTCCAGTTCCTGAATGCGCGCCTCGCGCTCGTCCAACGCCGACTTCACGTCCGCCGCCTCGAAGCGCTGAGGAATGTGCTGTGGGCAATTCATGTCCCACGCATGCACCGTGAAGACGATTGCCCGCGCGGCGCGCGCCTTGTAGCCCGCCGGCATGAGTGCTTCGATCAGCGCCGGGTCGTCCGCTGCATCCACCACGCGCGCGCGGCCCCAGAGCTTCACGCGCCGCCGCCGCGCATAGTCGATCAGGAACAGATGCGCCTGCGGGTTGTCGGTCAGGTTGCCGAGCGTGATGTATTGCTGGTTGCCGATGAAATCGGCGAACGCGATGGTGTGCTCGTCGACCACGTGCAGGAAGCCCGCCGGGCCGCCGCGATGCTGGATGTACGGCTGCCCTTGCGAGTTCGCGGTGCCGAGGAAGATGCTGGTCTGCGCGCCGATGAACGCCTCGATCTCGGGCGTGAGCGCCACGCCCCAGCCGCGCTCGCGCTCCACGCGGGCGTACAGTTCGCGCGAGCCGAGGCGCTCCTGCATCGCCTTGACCGTGGGCGTGAAGGCGATGTCGCTTGGATAGCGATGGACGGACTCGGTGTTCGGGGCGCTCGGGCTCATCTCGGACTCCTTCGCCGCAGGCTGCGGTGTTCATGCTCGGAGCCTCAAGATTAGATGCTTCCACCTGAAAAGATAATCCGTCGCGAATGAGAACCATCCTCCCGAATCTCGGGAGGACGGCTGGCCGTCGGGCAAACGGCTCGCTGTCGCGACGCTTTCGTGCCACGCGCGAACACCGGAGGCGCGCGCGCCCGGCGACACCTGGCGTGCCACGCAGCGCGAAGCGCGCTACCCTTGGTATTCACGCCGCGTGGCGCGAGTTCACTCAACCGCCTGGCGGCCGCATGCGCCGGGCGTCATGGCAGGGAGTCGGACATGTCGAAAACGATCTGGATTGTCGTCGCCAACCGTGTGACCGCGCGCATTTTCGCCGCCGAAAGCCCGCTCGGCGCCATCGACGAAGTGGAGACGCTGCTGCATCTGCAAGGCCGCATGCCGGACGGGAGCCTCGTGACCGACAAGCCGGGGCGCACCACCGATCGCGTCGGCTTCGGCCGCAGCGCGACCGATCCCGACACCACCCAGTACGAGCACGAAGCCACAGTGTTCGCCGCGGAGATCGCGACGACGCTCGCGAAGGCGCGCAACGACGCGCGCTACGGCACGCTCGTGCTCGCCGCGCCGCCCGCCTTCCTGGGCGCGCTGCGCAAGGCGATCGATGCGCAAACGCGCAGCCTCGTCACGCTCGAACTCGACAAGGATCTCGCGCTGCTCGACGCGCGCGCACTACGCGCGCATTTGCCCGAGCGGCTCGTACGGGCCGAGGCGTGAGGGTTGCCTTCGTCTGCGTGGGTTCGTCCGGCGCTCACGCCATGTCGATCACGACGCGCCCGTGCGTGCCGGCCGCGACCGCCTCGTAGGCTTCGCGCGCCCGCGCGAGCGGAAAGTGCGCGCTCACGACGGGCGCTTCGAACTGGCCCGCGTCGAACGCTTCGGCAATCGCGCGCATGAGCGGCGCGGATTCGGCCACGCCGAGCTTGGCGCTGTCCGCGCCGAAAAGCTGCGTCTCGTTGTGATAGAAGTCGATCAGGTCGAACTCCACGCGCCGCTTGCCCGTTGCGCTGATCTCGACCACGCGGCCACGACGCTTCGCAAGCGAGAGCGCGAGTTCGAACGCCACGCCGCCCACGGCGTCGTAGACCACGTCCGCGCCTGCGCCGCCCGTCAGTTCACGCACGCGTTGGGCGGCGTGCTCGTCGATCTCCACGAACGCGTCGATCAGGCGCGCGGCCGGTGAACCCGCAAGCGGCGCCTCGCGGCCCACGCCGATCACGCGCGCGCCGCGCGCCTTTGCGATCTGCGTGACCGCGCCGCCCACGCCGCCCGACACGCCGATCACGGCGATCGTCGCGCCCTCGGCGAGGCGCGCATAGTCGACGGTGCCCAGCCACGCCACCACGAAGTTCACGCCGACCGAAGCGGCCTGCGCATGCGAGAGCGCCGCCGGCTTGCGCGCGAGCGCGGCCACGGGCACCTCGATGAACTCGGCATGCGTGCCGTCGCGCGTGAATCCGATGTCGCCGCCCGTGCCCCAGACTTCGGCGCCCAGCCATGCTTCGGGACCCGCCACCACCACGCCGCTGAAGTCGCGCCCCGGCACGCGCGGCGGCACCGTGTGCTCGAAATGGCCCGAGACGTTCTTCACATCGCTCGGGTTGACCGAGGCGCTCAGGACCTGCACGAGCGCGCTTCCCGCGCCAGGCGCGGGCGTGGGCAGGTCGACGTAGTCGAGCACCTCGGGCTTGCCGAAGGTCTTGAACTGGATGGCTTTCATGGCGGGACTCCGTGGGTTCATGGGCTTCGTGCCGCCTTCACAGGCATGAACGGCAGCGCATTGAACGGAAGTCTAGTTTGCCGGCATCCGGGTGAGTGGACAGCTGCTTTCGAATCTCGGACAAGCGCCGCCGCGCCCATGCACGGAGGCCCGCCAGGTGGCGGGTCACTTCGTCGCGCGTGTATCGGGGCTGCCGCGCGCTCTACGCTGTGCCCGAGCGGCGCCGCAGTTCGCACTTAGCCACGCTGATCAGCGCTGGATCGCAGCCGCCTCGGGACCAGAATGACATGCAGGTCACGCGACACGGCGCGCGCGTCGCGCAGTTGACGAAGCCGGTGCAGTAGACCGGGCTGCCCATACGCCGGCGATCGCCCACGATC
>DATBXG010000885.1:0-6129 GCA_036514415.1 Paraburkholderia sp. | reverse complement strand
TGGATACAGTTCGGCGTGTGGATGCCGCGCTTTTCGATCCACTCGTGGAACGACGACGGCACCGCGAACGAGCCGTGGATGTACCCCACGCTCACGCCTCAGGTCTCGGCGCTGCTCAAGCTGCGTTATCGCCTGCTGCCTTATCTGTATCAGTTGCTCTGGGAGTCGACGATGCACTACGAGCCCGTGCTGCGGCCGACCTTCGCCGAGTTTCCAAACGACGCGCGCTGCTACGCCGAATCCGACGACATGATGGTCGGCGCCGCGCTCCTCGCGGCGCCCGTGGTCGAACCGGGGCAAACGGAGCGGGAAGTGTGGCTCCCGGCGGGCGTGCGCTGGACCTGCTACTGGAGCGGTGAACAGTTCGAGGGCGGGCAGTATGTGACGCTGCCCGCGCAGTGGGACCGGCCCGTCATGCTGGTGCGCGAGGGCAGCGTGATCGCGCTGAACGTCGCGGAGCAGCAATTCGGGCGGCGCGACGACCACCGCGCGTTCATCGTGACGCCGTTCGCAGGCAACGAGCGCGTTTTCCGCCGCCATGTGGAGGACGACGGCGAAACCGAGGCGTGGCGTCGCGGCGAGTTCGGCGAGTGGATCGTCTCGGCGCAAGGCGATGCGAGCACGCTCGCGCTCGCCGTCGAAGTGGCCGGGCCTATGCCTCATGCGGCGACGTCCGTGGAAATCCTCTTGCCCGCAAGCGAGTCGCGCAACGCGGCCGTGTCCGCGGGGCGTATCGTCATGGACGAACCCATGGCCGGATGGCGCCGGATCGTCGTCGAACTCTGAGCCCGGGCGCTCCGGGGCTACGGCCATTTGCCCGCGAAAACCACGCCCACGCGCGACCCCGGTTATCATCGCGCTCTTGCGCGCACAACCATGGCGCTAGCGGAGCCGCATCCCGCTTCCCCATATGCATGCGTGACCGATGCGCGCCGCATGACGCAACCGAAACCGAAGGCAATAGCAGGCAACCCCAGGCTTACGATGTCCCCCATCCCTTTCGATGCCGTCCTCTTCGACTGCGACGGCGTACTCGTCGATTCCGAACGCATTACCCACGTCGTGCTCACGCAGTTGCTGGGCGAGCTTGGCTGGTCGCTTTCCGTGGACGAAGCCATGCGCATTTTCGTCGGCAAGGCGGTGAAAGACGAAGCCGCGCGCATCGAGGCGCATACGGGCTTCGCGATCACCGACGCCTGGCTCGAAGGCTTTCGCGCGCGCCGCAACGAAGCGCTCGAACGCGACCTCGTCGAAATTCCGGGCGCACCCGCCGCCGTGCGCGCCGTGCATGCGGCCATGAACGGACGCATCGCCGTCGCCTCGGGCGCGGACCGGCGCAAGGTGGAACTGCAGTTGCGCAAGGTTGACCTGATCGACTGCTTCGAGGGCCGCATCTACAGCGGCCACGAAACGCCGCGCAGCAAGCCGCATCCCGATGTCTATCTCGCGGCGGCGGCCGGTCTCGGCGTGCATCCCGGCCGCTGCGCCGTGATCGAGGACACGGTCACGGGCGCGCGCGCGGGCCTCGCCGCGGGCGCCACCGTGTTCGGCTACAGCCCGCCGGAGCCCGGCCACAGCAGCGCCGGCGCGCTGCACGACGCGGGCGTCGCACACGTATTCACCGACATGGTGCAGCTTCCCGCCCTGCTTTCTGGCTGGACACCGGCTGGTTCACGGGGCGTCTACGGGGCGTCGACGGGTCGTCGAGATAGTTAAGCGCGTATAAAACAGGCGCGTTTCGCCATCACTGTTGGCCTCGCGCATCACCGCGCACCACACACGAAGCAGCCCGCCCACGACTCGCATACCATCCGAGTCGTGGCGCTGCGAAAGAAAGATAGTTTGCTATCGAATCGCCTTGGGCTATCATCCGCCGATGTCGAATCTTCATACCTTACGCCTCGCGGTCAGCAGCACGCTCGTCGTGGCCGCACGCAAATGGCGGCGCACGACCCACGGTGCGCTCACTGCGTACAACGTTTCCGAGGCATGCGCCGCGCCGCTGCTCACGGCCGGGCGGCTTGGCGAGGCCGTGCGCCAGGTGACGCTCGCGGAGCACGTGGGCATAGAAGGCCCCTCGCTCGTGCGTCTGCTCGACCAGCTCTGCGCCGCCGGCCTCGTGCGCCGCGACGAAGACCCTGATGACCGCCGCGCAAAAACGATTTCACTGACCGACGAAGGCCTCGCCGTGACCGCCCGCATGGAGCAGGAGTTGCGCGAACTGCGCGCGCGCGTGCTCAAGGGCGTGAGCCGCGCCGACCTCGAGGCGACGCTGCGCGTGCTCAACGCATTCAACGCAGCAGCCCCCGCAGCTCAGGCTGACCGGGCCTTACACGACTGAAAGCAGAAAGCGGCCCCATGACCTACCCATCCATGCGCGACTGGCTCTTTTCGGTCAAGACCTTTGCCGCGTCGATGCTCGCGCTCTACATCGCGCTCATATTCCAGCTGCCGCGCCCGTACTGGGCGATGGCGAGCGTGTACATCGTCTCGAACCCCTTCGTGGGCGCCACGCGCTCGAAGGCGCTCTATCGCGCGCTCGGCACGGCGCTCGGCGCGGCCGCCGCGATCGCGCTCGTGCCGCCCTTCGTCGAAACGCCGCTGCTCTTCAGCGTGATCGTCGCCACGTGGACCGGCACGCTGCTTTATCTGGCGCTCTCCGATCGCACCGCGCGCAGCTATGTGTTCATGCTCGCGGGCTACACGATGCCGCTCATCGCGCTGCCTACCGTTACCGATCCCACCACCATATTCGACGTGGCCATCGCGCGCACGCAGGAGATCACGCTCGGCATCGTGTGCGCGAGCGTGATAGGCAGCAACATCCTGCCGAGCCGCCTCGCGCCTACGCTGATCGAGCGCGCCGACGCGTGGTTCCGGGACGCCGCCTGGTACGGCCGCGAAACGCTCTCGGGCCATCTCACGGGCAAGGCGCTTTCGGCATGCCGCCAGCGCCTCGCGGCCACGGTGAACCAGCTCGAATTCCTGCTGAGCCAGCTGAGCTACGACCACACGCACCCGGAAATCCTCGCGCGCGCCGAATCCTTGCGCGGGCGCATGCTGCTTTTTCTGCCGATGATTTCCGCGCTCGCCGACCCGCTCATCGCGCTGCGCCGCGACCTCCATGTGTGGCCCGAGGGCCTCGACGGATTGCTCACTGACGCGGCCCACTGGTTCGACGCGCCGCTGCCCACGCGCGCCGCCGACATGCACGACGACGCCGGCGACCCGATCGCCGACAGCCTGCGCGCGCGCATCGCCGCGCTGCAGCCCGCACGCGACGCGCTCGCGAACTGGCAAGGCGCGCTGCTCTCGAACGCGCTCTGGCGTCTGGGCCAGGTGATCGACGTCTGGCAGGACTGCCGCGCGCTGCGCGCGCTCATCGCACACGAAGCCGGCACGTGGCGGCCACGTTATCGGCACTGGCGGCTTGGCGGGACCGAGCGCTTCTACGATCGCGGCCTCATGCTGTTCTCGTGCCTCGTGCCCATGAGCGCGATTCTCGTGGCCTGCTGGCTGTGGGTCAGCTCGGGCTGGCACGACGGCGCGGGCGCGGTGACGCTCGCGGCCGTGGCCTGCTGCTTCTTCGCCGCATCTGACGAGCCCGCGCCGCTGGTGTTCCGCTTTTTCGTCGCCACCGCAGCGAGCGTGGTGTTCGCGGGTCTCTACCTGTTCGTCGCGCTGCCCAAGGTGCACGACTTCGAGATGCTCGTGCTGCTGTTCGCGGGGCCGTTCATCCTGATCGGCACGTTGATTCCGCGCCCGGCCTTCAACATGGTGACGATGCTCGTGGCCGTGAACACGGCTACGTTCATCAGCGTGCAAAGCGCCTACGAGGCCGACTTCCTGGTGTTCCTCAACAGCAATATCGCCGGCGTGGCGGGCCTCCTGTTCGCCTATCTGTGGACGCGCGTTACGCGCCCGTTCGGCGCCGAGCTTGCCGCGCGTCGCCTGTTGCGCTCCAGCTGGAACGACGTCGCGCTCTCGGCCTCGCACACGGTCATCCCGGATCAGCGCAATCTCGCCTCGCGCATGCTCGACAGGCTCATGCAGCTCATTCCTCGTCTCGCGGCTTCCGACGAGCATCGCCATCCGTCGATCGAGAGCTTCCGCGACTTGCGCGTCGCGCTCAATGCGCTCGATTTGCGCCGCTCGCTGCGCAGGCTCGATGGCGACGTGCCCGACGCGATCGACCGCGTGCTCGCGGGCGTGAGCGATCATTACGCGCGTTGCGCGCGCGAAAGCGAGCGCCAGAGCGTGCCGCCCGCGCTGCTCAACACCATCGACGACGCCCTGCGCCGCGTCGCCGCCCGGGCACGCGCGCAAACGCCGCCCGCCACCGCTGCCGACGCAGATGTCCAGCCCGCCCCGCGCGCGCTCGTCTCCCAGCGCTCGCTGCGCGAGACGCTGCACGCGCTCGTAGGCCTGCGCCTCTCGCTCTATCCGGCGTCTTCCGCGCATTCGCCTTCGAACCCGGAGGCCACGGCATGAGCGCACACACCTTTCACACCTGTTCGAAACCCGCACCATGATCGGCGAAATCGATATCTTTGGCGTGTTCGTGCCCGCCGTGCTCGTGCTGATGCTGATCGCATACCTCATCAATGTCGTGATCGGCAAGGTGCTCACCCGCGTCGGCTTTTACCGGCTCGTGTGGCATCGTTCCATTTTCGATCTCGGCATCTATGTCTTCGTGCTGGCTGCCGTGATCATCGTGTCGCATCGCTTCGTGAAATAACGTGAACGTGAAAAATACCTGGTTCTCCGCAGGAAAGATCCTGCTGACGCTCATCGTCGTCGTCGTTGCCGCACTCGTGCTGTGGCGCATCGTCAACTACTACATGTTCTCGCCGTGGACGCGCGATGGCCGCGTGCGCGCCGACGTGATCCAGGTCGCGCCCGACGTGGGCGGCCTCATCACCAGCGTCGACGTCGTCGACAACCAGCAGGTCAAGCAAGGCCAGGTGCTGTTCGTGATCGACCAGGCACGCTACACGCTCGCGCTGCGCCTCGCGCAGGCCACGCTCGAACAGCGCAAGGCCACGCTCGATCAGGCAAAGCGCGAATACGCGCGCAACCGCGCGCTCGGCAATCTCGTCGCGGCGGAAACGCTCGAGGAAAGCCGCACGCGCGTCGATCAGGGCGAAGCAGCGGCGGCCGACGCCCAGGTCCAGGTCGACACCGCCCGGCTCAATCTCCAGCGCACGACGATCGTGAGCCCCGTGGACGGCTATCTGAACGACCGCGCGCCGCGCGTGGGCGAGTACGTGACAGCAGGCCGCGCGGTGGTCGCCGTCGTGGACATGCATTCGTTCCGCGTGGACGGCTACTTCGAGGAAACGCGCCTGCATGGCATTCAAATCGGCCAGCCCGTGCAGATCACGGTGATGGGCGAATCGCGCCCGCTGCGCGGCCATGTGCAGAGCATCGTCGCCGCGATCGAGGACCGCGACCGCCAGGCGGCCCCGAACCTGCTGCCCAACGTGAATCCGGCGTTCAGCTGGGTGCGTCTCGCGCAGCGCATTCCGGTGCGCGTGGCGCTCGACGAAGTGCCCGACGACTTCCGCATGATCGCGGGCCGCACGGCAACCGTGGCCGTGCGCACCGAAGCGGGCAACGACCGCCCGGCCGCACATGCGAACAATGCCAGCGGCGCCGTCGCCTCGCAGCCCGCTGCGGGTGCGAGCGCCCCCGTCGCCTCCCAGGCTGCCGGAGCATCGCAATGACATGCCGCAGTCTCCGGCGCCGCCGCTTCTGGCCCAATGTCTGGCCCAACCTCGCGCTCGCGCCACTCACGCTCGCGCTGGGCGCGTGCATCACGCTCGGTCCCAACTACCACGTGCCGCAGGAAGCCGTGGTCAATGCGCCGCTCGCACAGGGCCCGATTGACGGCGCCGACCATGCGCCCGTCTCGCAACTGGGCGTGCCCGCCAACTGGTGGCAGCTCTACGACGACCCCACGCTCAGCGAACTCGTGCAGGAAGCGCTGAAGTCGAACACCGACCTGCGCGTGGCGGCGGCGAATCTCGCACGCTCGCGCGCGGCCGTCGACGTCGCCAACGCACAGGGCGGCTTCTCGGGCAACGCGCATGCCTCCGCCGAGCGCGCGCAGGTGTCGGGCGAGCAGTT
>DATBXG010000884.1:0-6261 GCA_036514415.1 Paraburkholderia sp. | reverse complement strand
CCCGCCGGCGTGGGCGTGCTCGTGGGCGTGCTGACGGCGGCCGAGTCGGGGCGCGTGTCGGCGACATACGTGCCGCTGCCCGTAGTGGAAATCACGTAGCCTTCCGCGCTCAACTGGTCGTAGACGTGCAGCACGGTGTTGCGGGCCACGCCGAGGTCGACCGCGAGTATGCGCGAACTGGGCAGCTTGGTGCCGGGCGCGAGCCGCCCCGTCAGGATGGCTTGCTGCATGAGCTGCAACAGCTGACGATAGGCGGGTTCGGCGCTCTCCTTGTCGAGCTGCGCCGCGAGCCATTCGGACAGGATGACCATGGCCAAGTGGTTCCATCAGGAATAATGAAATGGCTCCATTGAATAGAGCCGGGACCATCTATAGTAATTCGCACGTCAGTTCCGGTTAATGCCCACGACAGGATTTATTTAATCGCGTCAGATGGGGCGAGTGGACCGGGAAAAGAGCAAGCAAAGGAGACAGGGCGAATGAAGACCTCGGATGTGATCGTCAGCTTTCGCGGCGTACGCAAGACCTATGACGGCGAAACGCTGGTCGTCAAACAACTTGACCTTGATATTTATCAAGGTGAGTTTTTGACGCTGCTCGGGCCGTCCGGCTCGGGCAAGACCACCTGCCTGATGATGCTCGCCGGCTTCGAGTTTCCCACCGGCGGCGAAATCCGCCTCGAAGGCAAGCTGCTCAACAACGTGCCGCCGCACAAGCGCGACATCGGCATGGTGTTCCAGAACTACGCGCTCTTTCCGCATCTCACGGTCGAGCAGAATGTCGCTTACCCGCTCGGCGTGCGCAAGGTGCCCACCGCCGAGCGCGGCCAGCGCGTGAACGACGCGCTCAAGATGGTGCGCATGGAAGGCTTCGCGAAGCGCTATCCCGCACAGCTTTCGGGCGGCCAGCAGCAGCGTATCGCGCTCGCGCGGGCGCTCGTGTTCCAGCCCAAGCTCGTGCTGATGGACGAGCCGCTCGGCGCGCTCGACAAGCAGTTGCGCGAACATATGCAGTACGAACTGAAGTCGCTGCACGAGAAGCTCGGCGTCACGTTCGTCTACGTCACGCACGATCAGGGCGAGGCGCTCACGATGTCGGACCGCGTGGCCGTGTTCGACAAGGGCATCGTGCAGCAGCTCGACAGCGTCGACCGGCTCTACGAGTCGCCGTGCAACGAGTTCGTGGCGAACTTCATCGGCGACAGCAACCGGCTGCGCGGCACCATTGCCGCCGTGAGTGGCGAGTACTGCGAAATGCATCTCGCCGACGGCACGCGCCTCACCGGCCGCAACGTCGCGGGCGCGCAGGCGGGGGCGGCGGCCATCGCCTGCATTCGCCCCGAGCGCATGAAGCTGGCGGCGAACGGCGCGGCCCGCAATGGTTCGAACGCGCTTGCGGGCGAGGCGCGCGGCCTCATCTATTTCGGCGACCACGTGCGCATGCGCTGCGGTCTGCCCCAGCAGGACGAATGCTTCGTGAAAGTGCCGCTCGGCACCGAGGCGCTCGACGGCTTCGCGCCCGGCCAGCCGGTCGCACTGGAATTCGCGCCGGAGCATCTGCGCGTGTTCGCATGACGCCAGCGGGCGCGGCGCGCAACATCGTGCGCCGTGCCTTGCGAAGCGTCTCGACGATCGGGCCACATCTTTCGCATCGAAAGGCCCGGCAAGACAAACCACCAAGGAGAAGGGACTCAACCATGAAGCAGATCGGCAACATGCGCGTTGCAGCGGTCGCGGCCGCGCTCGCACTCTCGTTCGGCGCGGCGCATGCCGCGGAGCTGACCGTCGTGAACTTCGGCGGCGCCAATGGCAATGCGCAAAAGGCGGCATTCAACGAGCCGTTCCAGGCGCAGACCGGCAACAAGATCACGGCCGTCGAGTACAACGGCGAGCAGGCCAAGGTGAAGGCCATGGTCGACGCGAAGCACGTGGACTGGGACGTGGTGGAAGTCGAAACCGGCGACATCGCGCGCGGCTGCGATGAAGGCCTCTACGAGAAGCTCGACTGGGCCAAGCTCGGCAACAAGGGCGACTTCATGAAGGCGGCGCAGCAGCCCTGTGGCGCGGGCTTCTTCGTGTGGTCCACGGCGCTCGCCTATAACGCCGACAAGCTCAAGACCGCGCCCACGAACTGGGCCGACTTCTGGGACGTGAAGAAATTCCCGGGCAAGCGCGGCATGCGCAAGGGCGCCCGTTACAACATGGAATTCGCGCTGATGGCCGACGGCGTTGCGCCGCAGGACGTCTACAAGGTGCTCGCGACGAAGGCCGGTCAGGACCGCGCTTTCAAGAAGCTCGATGAACTGAAGCCGAACATCCAGTGGTGGGAAGCCGGCGCGCAGCCGCCGCAGTTCCTCGTCGCGGGCGACGTGGTGATGTCCACGGCGTACAACGGCCGTATCGACGCCGCGCAGCGCGAAGGCAAGAACCTCAAGGTGGTGTGGACCGGCAGCATCTACGACCTCGACTACTGGGCGATCCCGAAGGGCGCGCCGAACAAGGCGCTGGCCGAGCAGTACATCGCCTACACGCTTTCGCCGAAGCCGCAGCAGGCATACGCGCAGCACATCGCGTATGGCCCGGTGAACGCGAACGCGATCAAGGCGCTCGACGCGAAGACGCTCTCCAACCTGCCGAATTCGCCGGCCAACGGCAAGGACGCCATCCAGGAGAACCTCACGTTCTGGACCGACCACGGCGACGAGCTGGAGCAACGCTTCGCTTCGTGGGCCGCGAAGTAAAAGAAGCGTGACGTAGACGTTCCGGCGCATGTGTGCGCCGGAACGTCTTGCAGTGTGGAGACGAAGTGTGACAACGATGACGACCGTGACCAACGCAGGCGGCACAGCACGCGAAGAGACTGCACGCCTGAAACGCGAACTGCGTGTGGCGCAGGCGAAGAAGCGCACGATGGCGCTCATGCTGATCGCGCCGCTCGCGATATTTCTGCTGCTGATTTTCGTGGTGCCGATCGCGGCGCTGCTCACGCGCGCGGTGCAGAACCCCGAAGTGGCGACGGCGCTGCCGCACACCATTTCGTCTCTGCGCAGCTGGGACCGCAAGAGCGCGCCGCCCGACGCGGCTTACGCTGCGCTCGCGCAGGACCTCGCCGTCGTAAAGGAAGGGGATGCAATGGGCGCACTGGCGCGGCGCCTGAACGTGGAAATTGCGGGCTTCCGCTCGCTCGTCGCGAAGACCGCGCGCGCCATGCCGCTCGCCGACGACGACGGCAAGCCGCTCACGCTCACGCCTGCGCAAACGCGCGCGAAAATCGTCGAGCTCGACGACCGTTGGGGCGACGTGACCTACTGGCAAGCCATCGCGAAGAACAGCTCGCGCATCTCGCCGTTCTATCTGCTCGCCTCGCTCGATCATCGTCAGGATGCGTTCGGCCGCATCGTGGCCGCCGACCCCGATCAGCAGATCTATCTCGACGTGTTCGCGCGCACCTTCGTCATCAGCGTGTTCGTCACGGTGTTCACGCTGCTGCTCGGCTACCCGCTCGCTTACTGGATCTCGACGCTCTCCGAGCGCCGCGCGAATCTCGTCATGATTCTCGTGCTGATCCCGTTCTGGACGTCGATTCTCGTGCGCGTGGCGGCGTGGATCGTGATCTTGCAGGGCGAGGGCCTCGTCAACAAGGCGCTGATGGGCTCGGGCCTCATCTCGCATCCGCTCGCGCTGCTGTTCAACCGCGTGGGCGTGTATATCTCCATGACGCACATCCTGCTGCCGTTCATGGCGTTGCCGCTCTACAGCGTGATGAAGTCGATTCCGCCCACGTACCAGCGCGCGGCGGTGTCGCTCGGCAGCCATCCGTTCGCGGCCTTCTGGCGCGTGTACGTGCCGCAGACCTATCCAGGTGTGGGCGCGGGCGTGCTGCTCGTGTTCATACTCTCGATCGGCTACTACATCACACCGGCGCTGCTCGGCGGCCCGGGCGACCAGATGGTCAGCTACTACGTGGCGTACTTCACCAACGTGTCGATCAACTGGGGCATGGCCTGCGCGCTCGGCGCGCTGCTGCTCGCGGCGACCACGGTGCTCTATTTCGTCTACGGGCGCTTCACGCGCACGCAACTGAGCCTTGGCTGAGGGAGGCGCGATCATGAAATTTGCCAAGCCGCTTTTTGCGCCGCATACGTCGGCGGTCGAACGCGTGTGGTACTTCGCGCTGCGCGCGCTCGTCGTGCTCACGCTGCTGTATCTGATCCTGCCGGTGCTCGCGATCGTGCCGCTCTCGTTTTCGTCGAGCACGTTCCTGGTCTACCCGATTCCGGGCTGGTCGCTGCGCTGGTACCAGAACCTCGTGATGTCCGACGAATGGCGCATGGCCGCGAAGAACAGCTTCATCGTCGGCCCCTCCGCCACGGTCGTGGCGACCGTACTCGGCACGCTTGCGGCCATCGGCATCACCAAGGCCGATTTTCGCGGCAAGGCGGTGCTCATGGCGGTCCTCATTTCGCCGATGATCGTGCCCGTGGTGGTGGTGGGCGTGGGCATGTATCTGTTCTTCGCGCCGCTCGGCCTCGCCAATACGTATATTGGCCTGATCCTCGCGCACGCGTCGCTGGGCGTGCCGTTCGTCGTGACCACGGTGGCGGCCACCCTGCAGGGCTTCAACCACAACCTCGTGCGTGCGAGTCTTTCGCTCGGGGCGAATCCGGTCACGACGTTCTTCCGCATCACGCTGCCCGTCATTGCGCCGGGTGTGATCTCGGGCGCGCTGTTCGCGTTCGCCACCTCGTTCGACGAAGTCGTCGTGACGCTCTTCCTGGCGGGCGCCGACCAGACCACCTTGCCGCGCCAGATGTTCACGGGCATCCGCGAGAACATCAGCCCGACGATCGCTGCGCTCGCAACGATCCTGATCGTGTTCTCCACGTGTCTGCTGCTCGCCCTCGAATGGCTGCGCGGTAGAAATGCTGCACGCGCGGTAAAGGCGTGATGATCTGACGCTTCAATGTAAAAAAGGCAGCGCCGCGGCGCTGCCTTTCTGCTTCTGCTCGTTAGGCTTCCAGCTGCGCGGGCAAGCGCCGCTTGACCCACCGCGTGGCCTGATCGTACGCGTGCGCGAGCTGCAGCACCGAAAGATCCGCTTGCGGCTTGCCGATGATCTGCAGACCCATCGGCAGGCCTTGCGGATTGAAGCCCGCAGGCACGCTGATGACGGGCAGACCCGCGAGACTGCCGCCAATCACGACTTCCATCCAGCGGTGATAGGTATCCATCGTGCGGCCCGCGATCGACTTCGGCCAATGCTCGCTAGCGTCGAACGGGAAGAGTTGGGCGCTGGGCAGCACAAGGTAGTCGTAACGCTCGAAGAGCGCGAGCAGCGCGTTGTACCACTGGCTGCGCGTGACCGTGGCGTTCCATACGTCTTCGCCCGAGAGCTTCAGACCGCCTTCCACCTCCCATTGAGCTTCGGGCTTGAGCAGCGCGCGCTTTTCCGTGTCGCGATAGAGCGCGCCCAGCGTGCCCGCGCACGAGAAATGGCGCAGCGTGAGCCACGTTTGCCACACGCGTTCCATGGCGAAGTCGGGGCGAGCGGCTTCGACCTTGCAGCCTATCGATTCGAAGTCCTTGAGCGCCGTTTCGCACAGTGCGAGCACGCCGTCTTCCATCGGCAGATAGCCATCGTAATCGCCTAGCCAACCGATGCGAGCGCAACCAAAATCGCGTCCGAGCGGGTCCGCGAACTGCGCGGAATCTTCGGAAATGGAAAGCGGAGCGCGCGCGTCGTAGCCGGCCTGGGTGGAAAGCAGCATCGCGAGGTCGGGCACAGTGCGGGCCATCGGTCCCGCGTAGCCGAGCTGGTGGAAGAACAGTTCGTGCGCAGGCACGGAGGGCACGCGGCCTTGCGACGGGCGGAACCCGAACACGTTGTTCCAGCCCGCGGGGTTGCGCAGCGACCCCATCATGTCGCTGCCGTCGGCGACCGGCAGCATGCGCAGCGCGAGCGCCACGGCCGTGCCGCCGCTGCTGCCGCCCGAGCTGCGCGTGGGGTCGTAAGCGTTGAGCGTCGTGCCGAAAACCGTGTTGTAGGTGTTCGAGCCAAGGCCGAATTCCGGCGTGTTCGTCTTGCCGATGAAAATCGCGCCCTGTGCGCGCATGCGCGCGGCCATCAGGGAATCGGCGGCGGGCACTTCGTCGCGGAACAGCGGCGAGCCTTGCGTGTACGGGATGCCGGCCGTGGCCGTGAGATCCTTCGGTGCTTGCGGCATGCCGTGCATCCAGCCAAGATACTCGCCTCGCGCGAGCT
>DATBXG010000883.1:0-4745 GCA_036514415.1 Paraburkholderia sp. | reverse complement strand
ATCACGCTCGGCAACCGCCAGGCCTCGGCTTTCCTGCCGGCGACCGGCGTGAGCGAGCGCGAACTCGCGGATGCAGCGCAGATCGCTTCGCTCGCCGACGAAACGCCGGAAGGCCGCAGCATCGTCGTGCTCGCGAAGCAGCGCTTCAATATCCGCCAGCGCGACATGAACTCGCTGCACGCCGTGTTCCTTGCCTTCAGCGCCCAAACGCGCATGAGCGGTGTGGACATGCCCGGCCGCGAAATCCGCAAGGGCGCCGCCGACGCGGTCAAGAACTACGTCGAAATGCATGGCGGCCGTTTCCCCAGCGAAGTCGACAACGCCGTGGACGACGTGGCGCGCCGCGGCAGCACGCCGCTCGTGGTGGCCGAAATGCACGACGGCAGCGCGCGCGTGCTCGGCGTGATCGAGCTGAAGGACGTCGTGAAGGGCGGCATCAAGGAGCGTTTCGCCGAGCTGCGCAAGATGGGTATCAAGACCGTGATGGTGACGGGCGACAACCGCCTGACCGCCGCCGCGATCGCCGCCGAAGCCGGCGTGGACGACTTCCTCGCGCAGGCCACGCCTGAAACCAAGCTCGCGACGATCCGCGAGCACCAGGCGCAGGGCAAGCTCGTGGCGATGACGGGCGACGGCACCAACGACGCCCCGGCGCTCGCGCAGGCCGATGTGGCCGTGGCGATGAACACGGGCACCCAGGCCGCGAAGGAAGCGGGCAACATGGTCGACCTCGACTCGAACCCGACCAAGCTCATCGAGATCGTCGAGATCGGCAAGCAGATGCTCATGACGCGCGGCTCGCTCACCACGTTTTCGATCGCCAACGACGTGGCGAAGTACTTCGCGATCATTCCGGCGGCCTTCGCAACGACCTATCCGCAGCTGCGCGTGCTCGACGTCATGCATCTGACATCGCCGTCGTCGGCGATCCTCTCGGCGGTGATCTTCAACGCGCTCATCATCGTGATGCTGATCCCGCTCGCGCTCAAGGGCGTGAAGTACCGGCCGCTCGGCGCCGCGACGCTGCTGCGCCGCAATCTGTTGATCTACGGCCTCGGCGGCATCCTTCTGCCGTTCCCGTGCATCAAGCTGATCGACATGGTGCTCGCCGCGTTCGGCTGGGTCTGATCGACACCCGCCGACACACACGGATAGATACATAGGAAGCCAAAATGAAATCGCAGTTTCGTCCTCTGATCGTGCTCTTCGCCGTGCTGACGGTCATCACCGGCCTCGTGTATCCGGCCGTGACGACCGCGTTCGGCCAGGCCGCGTTCCACCGCCAGGTCAACGGTAGCCTGGTCGAAGTCGACGGCAAGGTGGTGGGCAGCGCGCTCATCGGCCAGCAGTTCGACGCGCCCCAGTACTTCTGGGGCCGTCTCTCGGCCACCTCGCCGATGCCGTACAACGCGACGAGCTCGGGCGCCTCGAACCTCGGGCCGACCAACCCGGCGCTCGCCGACGAGATCAAAGGCCGCATCGCCGCCCTCAAGGCCGCGGGTACCGACGTCTCGCAGCCCATTCCCGTCGACCTCGTGACGTCCTCGGGCAGCGGCCTCGACCCCGAGATAACGCCCGCCGCCGCCGCTTACCAGGTGGCGAGGGTCGCGCAAGCGCGCCACCTGAGCGCGAACGACGTGCAGGCGCTCGTGGACCGGTATACGAAGGGCCGCCAGTTCGGCGTGTTTGGCGAGCCGCGCGTGAACGTGCTCGAGCTGAACCTCGCGCTCGACGGCAAAGAGGCGAGCTGAGCGACGCCTGGGTCACGCTTGAGTGACGTACTGGCCGCACCCGCATGCACGGCGCCCGGCGCGCTGTGCATGCGGTTTGCCATTTCTTCGCCACGGTGAGACGATCTTTCGTGGTCCGTGACATCCACGTGCCGTGCATTCCGAACCTCGCATCCCGAACTTCGCATGAACCGCCCCGATCCCGACGAACTGCTCGACCGCCTCCAGCGCGACGAAGAAAAGCGCCGCCGCGGCAAGCTCAAGGTCTTTTTCGGCGCCTCCGCAGGCGTCGGCAAGACCTATGCAATGTTGCAGGCCGCGCGCCGCCGCGCCGAGGAAGGCGTGGACGTCGTGGTGGGCATCGTCGAAACGCACGGGCGCAGCGAGACCGCCGCGCTCACCAGCGGCCTCGAAGTGATGCCGCGCCAGCGCATCGCCTACCGTGGGCGTCAACTCGAAGAGTTCGATCTCGACGCCGCGCTCGGGCGCAAACCGCAGCTCGTGCTCGTCGACGAGCTGGCCCATTCGAATGTGGCCGGCGCGCGCCACATGAAGCGCTGGCAGGACGTGTACGAACTGCTCGACGCGGGCATCGACGTCTACACGACTGTCAACGTCCAGCACCTCGAAAGCCTCAACGATGTGGTGGGGCAGATCACCGGCATCCGCGTATGGGAGACCGTGCCCGACCGCGTGTTCGACCGCGCCGACGAAGTCACGCTCGTCGACCTGCCCGCCGAAGAGCTGCTCGACCGCATGCGCGACGGCAAGGTCTACATGCCGGCGCAGGCCGAGCGCGCGGTGCGCAACTTCTTTCGCAAGGGCAACCTGATCGCGCTGCGCGAACTGGCGCTGCGCCGCACGGCCGACCGCGTGGACGCGCAGATGCGCGAGTATCGCGCCGACCGGTCGATCCAGCACGTGTGGCAGGCGCGTGAGCGCCTCCTCGTCTGCGTGGGGCCGGGGCCCGAGGCCAGCGCGCTGGTGCGCGCCGCCGCCCGGCTGGCGGCGAGCCTGAAGGCGGACTGGATCGCCGTGTATGTGGAGACGCCTAAGCTCCAGCGCCTGCCCGATGCGGTCCGCGAGCGCACGCTCGGTGCGCTCAAGCTCGCCTCCGAGCTGGGCGCCGAAACGGCGACGCTCGCGGGTGAAGACGCCGCGACCACACTCGTCGGTTATGCGCGGCTGCGCAATGTGTCGAAGCTCGTGGCGGGCGGATCGCTGCGCACGGGCTTGTCGCGCTGGCTCAAGCGCCCGTTTGGCGAGCGTCTTGCGGAAAAGGCCGGCGACGTCGATCTCACGCTCGTGCGGGCGAATGCGGGCGAGACGGTGCGCGCGGGCGGCGAGCCCGGCGTGGCGAGCGCGGCCACGCGCGCCGCCAACGCCTGGCGCGAGGCGCTCGCGGTGGGCGGCGCGGAGCGCTCGCCGCCGCGCGCCTATGCGGCCGCGCTCGTCATCTGCGCCTGCGTGACACTCATTGCGAGCATGTTGATCGACCGGATCGACCTCGCGAACCTCGTGATGCTGTATCTGCTCGGCGTGATCTTCGCCGCGACGAAGCTCGGGCGCGGGCCGGGCGTGATGCTGTCGTTCGCGAGCGTCGCGGCGTACGACTTTTTCTTCGTGCCGCCGCGCATGTCGTTCTCGGTCTCCGATACGCAATATCTGCTGACCTTCGTCGGCATGCTGCTGACCTCGCTCGTCATCAGCCACCTCACGTCGAGCCTGCGCCGCGAGGCGAGCGTCGCGCAGCGGCGCGAGCAGCGCACGGGCGCGATGTATGCGATGGCGCGCGAGCTGGCCGCGGCACTCACCACCGAGCAGATCGTGGCGATCGGCAGCCGGCACGTGAGCGAGGTGTTCGGCGCGCGCGTGGCGCTGCTCTTGCCCGATAGCGTCGACAAGGTGCAGCAGAAGATCGAGGAGCCCGATCCCAAGATCATGCTCGACGCCGAAAACCTCGACGTCGACGTGGGCCAGTGGGTGTACGACCAGCAAAAGCCCGCGGGCCACGGCACCGACACGCTGCCGGCCGCCGCCGCGCGCTATCTGCCGCTCAAGGCGCCGATGCGCACGCGCGGCGTGCTCGCCGTCGTGCCGCGCGACGCGCGCGAGCTGCAGGTGCCCGAGCAGCAGCGCATGCTCGACGCGTTCGCCGCACAGATCGCGCTCGCACTCGAACGCGTGCACTACGTGGACATCGCGCGCGACGCGCTCGTCAACATGGAATCGGAGCGGTTGCGCAACTCGCTGCTTTCCGCTATCTCGCATGACCTGCGCACGCCGCTCACGGCGATCGTCGGCTTCTCGTCGATGCTCGCGCAAACCCATGAGCCGGCCGACATGCCGCACGACTCGCGCCCGGGCGAGCTGATCGAGGCGATCCACGACGAGGCGCTGCGCATGACGGGCATCGTCACGAACCTGCTCGACATGGCGCGCCTGCAAGCGGGCAGTCTCAGGCTCAACCGCCAGTGGACGCTGCTCGAGGAAACCGTGGGCGCGGCGCTCGCCGCCTGCCGCCGGGTGCTCGCGCGCCATCCGGTGCGGGTGTTGCTCGAACAGGGCTTGCCGCTGCTTCAGCTCGACGCCGTGCTGATGGAGCGGCTCTTCTCGAACCTGCTCGAAAACGCGGCGAAGTACACGCCCGCCGATACGCCGCTCACCATCGCCGCTCGCCGCGTGGAGGAGGGCGGCCAGCCGTTCGTGCGCGTCTCGGTCGAGGACAACGGGCCGGGCCTCCCGCCGGGCATGGGCGAGCGCGTGTTCGAGAAGTTCACGCGCGGCGAGAAGGAGTCGGCCAAGCCCGGCATCGGGCTCGGGCTCGCGATCTGCCGGGCGATCGTGGAGGCGCACGGGGGTACAATCGGCGCGGCCAACCGCATCGCTGCCAACGGCCGCGTGGAAGGCGCGACGTTCTGGTTCGCGCTGCCCGTGGAAGCGCCGCCGCCACTGCCCGCCGACGTGGCCGACGAGCCCGGCTTGGACGATGATCAAGATCAGCACAATGAGCAC
>DATBXG010000882.1:0-4259 GCA_036514415.1 Paraburkholderia sp. | reverse complement strand
TAGAATGGCGGCCAATGGCCACGAGCCAGGCCGCCCTGCGTTGGCCGCGCGGCCCTTGTCAAGCCGCGCCGCCCGTACCAGGAGAATGATGAAGAAGTTCGCAGTATGCGTAGCGCTCGCCCTGATCGCGGGCAGCGCCGCCGCCAAAGAGTGGAAAACCGTGCGCATCGGCGTGGACGCCAGCTATGCGCCGTTCGAGTCCAAAGCGCCGAACGGACAGATCGTCGGCTTCGATGTCGACCTCACGAAAGCGCTGTGCGCGCGCATGAACGTGAAGTGCGTCTGGGTCGAGAACGACCTCGATGGCATCATCCCGGCGCTCAAGGCCCGCAAGTTCGACGCGATCGTGTCGTCGCTGACCATCACGCCGCAGCGCGCCCAGCAGATCGACTATTCCGCGAAGATGTTCGATGCGCCCGCACGCATGCTCGCGCGCAAGGGCTCGCCGCTCTTGCCGACGCCGGCCTCGCTCAAGGGCAAGAACGTGGGCGTCGAGCAGGGCTCGACCCAGGAGGCGTACGCGAAGGCGCACTGGGCGCCGCAGGGCGTGAACGTGATCTCGTACCAGAATCAGGATCAGGTCTACCAGGATCTGATCGCCGGCCGCCTCGACGCCACACTGCAAGACGAGGTCCAGGCGGACTTCGGCTTCCTGAAGACGCCGCGAGGCAAAGGCTTCGCGTGGGCGGGCCCGGAAGTGGAAGACCCGGCGACGATCGGCGACGGCACCGCGATCGGCCTGCGCAAGGACGACGCCGACCTGAAGGCGAAGTTCAACACGGCGCTGGCCGCGATTCATGCCGATGGCACGTTCGACAGGATCGCGAAGCAATATTTCGACTTCGATATCTACAAAGGCAAGTGAACGGGAACGCACACGAAGGTAAATAAACAACGAGACACCACCGCTCGTCTCACGCGCCACGACGCGCATAGGCCCGGGGCCAGCACGGATGGCCACAACCGGGCTTCGTCTATACAGTCACAGGCGCGCTCACGAGCGCACTCACATCGGCCGCGCGCGAACACGCAAAACACCGCGCGCCCATGAACGGATTTGAATCGCGGCAGACAAGCGCCGCGCCTTTCGCGGAGCGCCCAGGCGCCCCGTCAAGGAATCGCCCATGTTTCTTCAAGGCTACGGCCCGCTGATCCTCGCCGGCACCTGGCAGACCGTCAAGCTCGCCGTGCTGTCGCTCGCGCTCTCGTTCGTGCTCGGGCTGATCGGCGCGGCCGCCAAGCTCTCCAAAAACCGCGTCGCTCACGGCGCGGGCACGCTCTACACGACGCTCATTCGCGGCGTGCCCGATCTCGTGCTGATGTTGCTGCTCTTCTACAGCATCCAGATCTGGCTGAACAACCTGACCGACATGCTCGGCTGGGATCAGATCGACATCAACCCGTTCCTGGCGGGCGTCGTCGTGCTCGGCTTCATCTACGGCGCGTATTTCACGGAGACTTTCCGTGGTGCGTTCCTCGCCGTGCCGCGCGGCCAGCTCGAAGCGGGCCACGCCTACGGCATGACGAACTGGCAGGTGTTCGTGCGCATCATGTTCCCGCAGATGATGCGCTTCGCGCTGCCGGGCATCGGCAACAACTGGCAGGTGCTCGTGAAGTCCACGGCGCTCGTCTCGATCATCGGTCTCGCCGACGTCGTGAAGGCGAGCCAGGACGCCGGCAAGGGCACGCTGCGTTTCTTCTTCTTCACGCTGCTAGCCGGCGCGATCTATCTCATCATCACCACGGTCTCCAACTTCGTGCTGATGTATCTCGACAAGCGCTACTCCACCGGTGTGCGCAAGGCGGATCTCTGAATCGCACGAGGCCAAGACCATGCAAGACTTCGTCCAACTGATCCAGCAATACTGGCGCAACTACCTCTTCTCCGACGGCTACCACTTCAGCGGCGTGGCCATCACGCTGTGGCTGCTCGTCATCTCGATCGGGCTCGGCTTCTGCCTGTCGGTGCCGCTCGCCGTGGCGCGCGTCTCGAAGAAGAAGTGGCTCGCCGGGCTCGTGTGGCTCTACACGTACATCTTCCGCGGCACGCCGCTCTACGTGCAGCTGCTGCTCTGCTACACGGGCCTCTATAGCCTCGAGATCGTGCGCAATCACGAACTCACGAGCGCGTTCTTCCGCAGCGGGATGAACTGCACGCTGCTCGCGTTCACACTCAACACCTGTGCGTACACAACCGAAATCTTCGCAGGCGCGATCAAGGCGACGCCCTACGGCGAGATCGAGGCCGCGCGCGCCTACGGCATGTCGCAATTCACGCTGTATCGCCGCGTGATCCTGCCTTCGGCGCTGCGCCGCGCGCTGCCCTACTACAGCAACGAAGTCATCCTGATGCTGCACGCGACGACCGTTGCGTTCACGGCCACCGTGCCCGACATCCTGAAGATCGCGCGCGACGTGAACTCGGCGACCTACCAGTCGTTCGGCGCGTTCGGCATCGCCGCCCTGCTGTACCTGATCATTTCTTTCACGCTCGTGTGGCTGTTCCGCCGCGCCGAGCGCCGCTGGCTCGCATACCTGCGACCGCAAGGCAAGTGAGCCCGCTAGAGGTCACAAGAGGTCAATCAATGAATTCCCGGAAGCAGAAGCTGTTCGTCGACTCCATCCACAAGAAGTACGGCGACAATGAAGTCCTCAAGGGCGTTTCGCTCAAGGCGAACGCCGGCGACGTGATCAGCGTGATCGGCTCGTCGGGCTCCGGCAAGAGCACGATGCTGCGTTGCATCAACTTCCTCGAGCAGCCAAACGAAGGCCGCATCGTGGTGGACGGCGAAGAAGTCGCCACGCGCGCCGACAAGCGCACCGGCGCGCTGCACCCCGCCGACCCGAAGCAGCTCCAGCGCGTGCGCACCAAACTCGCGATGGTGTTCCAGCACTTCAACCTGTGGTCGCACATGTCGGTGCTCGAGAACGTGATCGAGGCGCCCGTGCACGTGCTCGGCCTGCCGCGCAAGGAAGCCGAAGAGCGCGCGCGCACCTATCTGGAAAAGGTCGGCCTCGCGCCGCGCGTGGAAAAGCAATATCCCTCGCATCTTTCGGGCGGCCAGCAGCAGCGCGTGGCGATTGCCCGCGCGCTCGCCATGCACCCCGACGTCATGCTGTTCGACGAACCCACCTCGGCGCTCGACCCCGAGCTAGTGGGCGAAGTGCTCAAGGTCATGCAGAAGCTCGCCGAGGAAGGCCGCACGATGATCGTGGTCACCCACGAAATGGGTTTCGCGCGCAACGTTTCCAACCACGTGATGTTTCTGCATCAGGGACTGGTAGAAGAAGAAGGCCAGCCGGCCGAGGTCTTCGCCAAGCCGAAGAGCGAGCGCCTGCGCCAGTTCCTTTCAGGCAGCCTCAAGTAAGACGACCCGCCGGGTCGCCACCTTTCGGCGATGTAGTAAAAGTAGTTTTACAAGGCGCTTACAGCGCCTTTTCTTTTTTCCTCTCCCGCCCTCGAAATGACGCCCGTTTACGCTCGAAAACGGCGTTTTTCGCATTACTCCTTGTGAAATCGCCCGTCAATAGTGGCAATCCTGAACCTTGCGATTCAATAGACGTGAGTCCCTTATTCCGCAAGGCTTCCAACCTGGTTGTAGTACCTCTCTGACCACCATCCAGGAAGGCCATATTGCAATTTGACGACACCCCTTAATCCGCGCACGAATTAGTTCGCCAGCGCGGACCTTTTTTGCTAAATTAGTAACCAAAGTAGCAAAACAAAGTTCATTAAAAGTAGTTTCACTTCAAAAAGAACGGGAGATGCCAGTCAACCAGGGGATCTGCAAGACGACCCAGCCCGGGTCATGCAGAACGGCACCAGCCCGTACGCCGATCCTCGGGGTAATTCTCCCTCGCGACGATTTCTGTTCGCAGCGCCGCCAAGCGCACGGACGTCTTTCGCAGTACTTAGGGTTGACTCTTTGACAGGGTATGGAGGAGAAGATGAAGAAAGCTTTGCTCGCCGCAGCATTGATGTCGGCTGGCGTGATCGCGCATGCACAAAGCAGCGTGACGCTCTACGGCCGCCTCGACATGGGTGTGGCGTATATGAACGGCATCGGTGCCGGTGGCACCGCGACCACGCCGGCCACGCACGGCACGCATCAGGTTCTGCTCGAAAGCGGCTACTGGGGCACCAGCCTCTGGGGCATGAAGGGCGTTGAAGACATCGGTGGCGGCAACAAGGTTCTCTTCCACCTGGAAGGCAGCTTCAGCACCGCCAACGGCTCGCTCGGCTCGGCCGGCTCGATCTG
>DATBXG010000881.1:0-9641 GCA_036514415.1 Paraburkholderia sp. | reverse complement strand
GATATCGGCGCCCACACGGTCGGCGAGATTCGCGAGCTCGTTCATGAACGAAATGCGCGTGGCAAGCATGGCGTTGGCCGCGTATTTGGTGAATTCCGCCGAATGCACGTCCATGTAGAGCGTTCGCTCGTGATTGCGGTTGAACGGCGCGTAGAGCCGCTTCATCACTTCGCGGGCGCGTTCGCCGGGCACGTCGTCGTTGCAGCCGAGCACGATGCGGTCGGGCCGCGCGAAGTCGTCCACCGCCGCGCCCTCCTTCAGGAACTCGGGGTTCGAGACCACCGAGTACATGTGGCTCTCGCCACGCTTGCGCAGCTCTGATGCGATCGCGTCGTGCACGAGTGCCGCCGTGCCCACGGGCACCGTGGACTTGTCCACCACGACCTTGAAGCCGGTCATGTGGCGGCCGATGTTGCGCGCGGCCGCCAGCACGTACTGCAGGTCTGCCGAGCCGTCCTCGTCGGGCGGCGTGCCCACGGCGATGAACTGGACGTCGCCGTGCGCGACTGCCGCTTCCACGTCGGTCGAGAACTTGAGCCGGCGCGCGCGCACGTTGCGCTCGATGATTTCCTGCAGGCCAGGCTCGTGAATCGGCACGACGCCCTGATTGAGCAGGTCGATCTTGCGTTCGTCGACGTCGAGGCAAAACACGTCGTTGCCAATGTCGGCAAGACAAGCGCCCGTCACCAGACCCACATAACCGCTGCCAATGATCGTCAGATTCATGCCCACCTCAAAAGTGAATTACCTGTCCGTGTCCATGCAAAGCGCGGCGCTCACGTGCACAGGCACGTTGCGCGCAGCGCTTCGCCTCAATATGCGTTTTGTCCTGCGAAGCCCTTCCACATGGTCATCGCCACGATGCGCAGGTCGAGCGCGAAACTCCAGTGCTGCATGTAGTGCAGATCGAAGCGCACGCGGTCGCGCATCTTCTCCACGCGATCGGTCTCGCCGCGAAAGCCGTTGACCTGCGCCCAGCCCGTGATGCCGGGCTTGATGCGATAGCGCGCCATATAGCCGCGCACGAGGTCCTTGTAGATGTCGTCGTGCGCGAGCGCGTGCGGGCGCGGCCCCACCACCGACATCTCGCCTTTGAGCACGTTGATGAATTGCGGCAGCTCGTCGAGGCTCGTGCGGCGCAGGAACGCACCCACACGCGTGATGCGCGGATCGTTGCGGCGCGCCTGCGTGACCTGGCCCGCGACTTCCGCATGCACCTTCATCGAGCGGAACTTGTAGATTTCGAACTCGTTGCCGTCCAGCCCCTTGCGGCGCTGCTTGAAGAACACGGGGCCCTTCGACGTGAGCTTCACGGCAAGCGAAATCAACGCGAGCAGCGGCGCGAGCGCGACCAGCACGGCGCCCGCGAACACGACGTCGAACACGCGCTTGGGCAGCACACGCAGGTCCGTGACCGGCGAAGCCGCGAGGTTGATGGCCGGCACGCCGAGGAGATCGACCACGGGCTGGCTGAAGAACGAAAGGCTGCGCACGTCCGGAATGAAGCGGATGTTCACGAAGTCGTTGCGCAAGGCCGTGACGATGCGGTGGATCGTGCGCTCCTTGGTGATCGGCAAGGCGAGCCACAGCTCGCGCACGTCGTTCTCGCGCACGAACGCGAGCATGGCCTGGAGGTTGTGCTCCACCGGCACGCCGTCGATCGCCGCCGCGCCGTCCGCGTCGCTGTCCTCGTCGAACACGAGCGCCGGATGAAAGCCCGCCTCGGGGTGGAAACGCATATGCTCGATCAGGAAGCGCCCATAGCGCGGGCTGCCCACCACGGCCACGGCCTTCTGGTTGTAGCCCTCGCGGCGAATGCCGCGCAGCACCATGTGCACGAGCGCCTTCGAGACGATCAGGAACGCGACCGAGGCAACGACCCACCAGGCGAGCCACAGGCGCGAGAGCGAATCGGCGCGGTGCACGCTGAAGCTCAGCAGGATGCCCGTGCCCTCCACGGCGAGCCAGGCGGCGCACACGCGTGCAAAGAGGCCGTACAGCGACTTGCCGCGCCACGACTTGTAGATGCCGAACGCCGGGAACATCCAGATCGCGAGCACGCAGTTGAACGCGAGCGCCACGCTCTGAACATCGGTGAGCGGCGAGAGCTGGCCACGGTGCAAGGCGGCCGCTAGCAGCGCGCCGGCGGCGATGGCGGCAACGTCGAAGATTCTGGCTAGCACGCTCAGCATGTCCGGCACCTCGGGTTAAAAGAATGAATCGTGGCCACGCACTGCAAGTCATGGCCGATCGCTTCAAAAGTTTCTGGGAGAGCATCGCCGTGAAAACGCCTGGCTTCGCTAATTCTGATCCGAATAAACCCTAATAAGGCGCGATAAAAATTCCGGCCGCAAGTCTCAAAATATCTCCAAATGTATCGCCCCTTTTGGGCCATTTTTTGTTGATTTTTGTCGGCAAAGATTGCCGGATCAGCCGCCCGTATTGGCTCACGGACCAGCGAATCCCGGCACATCTTTCCTGTTTGGACACGCAATTTTGGGTTCCGACAAGAAATCCTGGCGGACTCCATGGGAATTTTTATTGAATTTTTTATCGAAATTCAGACGTGACAGGTGCGTGATTTAAATTTATTCAGAATATTTTCCGTTTTCTTCTTTACGAATCTATTTATGACGACTTTAAGCATGCTACAAATCTCGGCACACCGATACCTTTTACAGGAGAGCGAAATGACGGATACGGGTTCCGCAACGGCATCGGCAAAGGCGTCAGAGACGCGTGCCGTATCGCACAGCGCATTGCATGTGTGCCCTGTGGTGCTTGCGGGCGGCGCGGGCTCGCGGTTGTGGCCGCTGTCGCGCGAGCAATATCCGAAGCAGATGATCAACCTCGTGGGCGATCAGTCGCTGCTCGCCAATACGGCGGGCCGCCTCGATGCGCTCGCCGAGCGCGTCACGCTCTCGGAGCAGTTGCTGATCGTCTGCAATGAAGAACATCGCTTCACCACCGCCGAACAGGTTCGCGCGGCAGGCAAGCGTGCGCGTCTGATTCTCGAGCCGGTGGGGCGCGACACCGCGCCCGCGCTCACGATCGCCGCGATGTCGGTGGTGGCCGCACAAGAGGACGGCATTCTCGTGGTGATGCCGGCCGACCATGCGCTCGCCGATCTCGAAGCGTTCCATAACGCTGTGGCCGAAGGCGTGCGCCACGCGGCGAACGGCCAGATCGTGACGATGGGCATCGTGCCCACGCATCCCGAAGTGGGCTATGGCTACATTCACGTGGGCGAGCCGATGGCGAACGCGGAACCGAACGGCGCGCGGCGCCTCAACGGTTTCGTCGAGAAGCCCTATTTCGAGCTGGCCCAGCAATACGTCGCTTCGCAGCGCTACTGGTGGAACAGCGGCATTTTCATCGTGCGCGCGTCGACCTGGCTCAAGGCGATCCGGCATTTCCATCCCGCCATCTACTCGGCGTGCGCCGAGTCGATCGAGCACGGCAAGGCAGACGGCGAATTCTTCCGCGTCGACAGCGAAGCGTTCGCACGCTCGCCTTCGAACTCCATCGACTACGCCGTGATGGAGCCTCTTGCCGGTGACCCGTCGGTTGCAAGCGGCGTGGTCGTGCCGCTCACGGCCGGCTGGACCGACCTCGGCTCATGGGACACCGTCTGGCAAGTCTCGCCGAAGGACGACGAAGGCAACGTTGCGCACGGCCGCGTGATGTTCGAAGGCGCAAGCGACACCTTCGCGCACGCGGACGGCCGGCTCGTGGCCTGCCTCGGCACGAAGGACCTCGTGATCGTGGAGACCCCCGACGCCCTGCTCGTCGCCGACCGCTCGCGCGCCCAGGACGTCAAGAAGATCGTGCAACGCCTGAAGCAGGAACGCCGCACGGAAGCCGTGGCGCACCGCCTCGTGCATCGTCCGTGGGGACATTACGACAGCGTGGATAGCGGCGAGCGCTTCCAGGTCAAGCGCATCGTGGTCGAACCGGGCGCACGCCTCTCGCTGCAGATGCACCACCACCGCGCCGAGCACTGGGTCGTCGTACGCGGCACGGCGCTCGTCACGCGCGGGGAGGAACGCTTCATCGTTTCGGAGAACGAATCGGCGTACATCCCGCTTGGCGTGTCGCATCGACTGGAAAACCCGGGGAAGATGCCGCTCGAGATCATCGAGGTGCAGTCGGGCTCGTACCTCGGTGAGGACGATATCGTGCGTCTCGACGATCAGTACGGCAGGCAGTGACAGACGGTGAAGAAGCAGTGAAGCATGGCCGCGCGCCCCGCGCGCGGCCCGCGCAGTATCAGCGCAAGAGCGTGCGGTAGCGCGTACCCGTTGTTCCGATCGGGTGGCGTTCGGCAGTGCCGGACGTGGCCGCATTGGCGTCGCGAGCTTCGCTGCCCGGAAGCAGCGCGCCCTTGGCGGTGTAGCGTTGTATCGGCGCGAGCCGCGCGTTGCCCGGCACGGCGGCAGGCAACGCGCGCGCGACGGCAGCGTTCGACGGATCGCCGCGCGTCACGCTCGCGCTTTGCATGGGCGCGTGCGCAACGGCGGGCGGTAACGCGGTTTGCGCGCGACTCTGTGCAACAGCTTGCGATGCGGAATGCTTCGCCGGATGCGAAACCGGATAGCCAGCGCCCGACGCGGACTCAGCCGCACCGTCGCGCTCGACCCATTCGCGCGCCCAGTCGAAGGCGAAATTCCTCGCGGCCTCGCGATCCTGGAACGGCGGCCCGATCAGGCCCGAGCGCTCGAGGCGCTTGCCATCCTTGAGAATTTCGACGGCCCCGCGGAACATGCGGTTGCGCACGGGCTGCACGGTCAGGCTCATCGTGTAGCCGCGCCATTCGGCGACCTGCACCGCGCCGCCCGGCGCGTGTGCGCGACGATGCGTCGTGGCGTGCTCGTCGCGCGGCATCGCGCGGGTAGCGGTCGACTTGCCCACGCGAGAAGGCGTGAACGGTGCGAACGGCGTCTGGGAACGCGTCGCGCTCGCGGGCGCCGCCACCGGTTCGGCAGGCTCGGCAAAGGCATCGGACACAGCGGGTTCGCCGCCGGCGAGCTGGCGCAACATGCTTTCCATGGGGTCGGCAAGCGGCGCGTCGGCGAGCGCCGTGGGCGCCTGCCATGCTTCGGGGCTCTTCCAGTACACGGCCGGCAGGCCGTCGTCCTCTGCCACTTCCTCGACTGCGACCGCAACGGGCGGCGCATCGGCCTGCACCGGCTGCGGCACATAGACGAACTTGCGCCCGCGCTGCGAGAGCAGCTCGACCAGTTCGATCAGCGTGCCGCTTGTGTGCCATTCCTCGAAACGACGACGGCAGGTAGGCCCGGACGGATAACGCGCGGGCAGGCGCGACCACGACTCACCCGTGGTGAGAATCCACAGGACGGCATTGGCCACGATGCGTGGCTCGGCGCGGGGGCGGCCGCGGCGGTTGAGTCTGATAGGAGGTTCATCTGATACGAGCGAGGACACCTGCATCCACTCGTCGTCGCTCAGTTCTTCGAAATTCATGCTGTTCTCCACGCAGCCGGACCGGGGCTGCATTGACGGAGCACTTGCTTGCGGATCTTGTTGCCCGCGTTGGCTAGCTCGGTTGCACCATTTGCTTGTATGACGTGTTCATTTGCGTCGCGAAGCGCACTCTGGCAGTGCGTTCTTTCACGGTAGTGACGCAATACACGTGGTCTCACTCGTGCAGGAGAGAATATGTGCAGGAAGCATACCACCTGAAACCAGCCGATGAGGAGGGCCGTAATAAGTGTTACGGTTAGAAACAATCTCTACCTTGAATCGCAGGGAATGTTGCCGGAAAAGGCCTGTAAATGCGGTGTTTTACAGCGCAGATACAGTTGTAACAGGGTCATTCGTTGCGCGGACATGACAGCTCCTCGCCCTTACACAATTCTGAATGCATGCATACCACTTGCGACTCAGCCGCCTCGGCAGACACCGGATTCGCTGCGGCGCCGTTATCGTTGTGCCCGCAACAAATGACATGCCGATGAAATCATCAGATGCAATCGATACTGACCACAACGAGTCTCGCCGAGCGCACTCTGCCCGACTGACCGCATTGCTATCGAACGCTCGTGCGGCCGGCCGTGCGACGTCATGCAGCGAAGCCGCAAATACGAATCCGTCTATAGTAAGAGCGCACTGATCACCACGGAGATTCGAGTATGCAAACGTCTGCACCGCGCATCGCCACGGCGTTGCTGGCCACCCTGACCCTGGCGCTGCTCGCCCCCTGGGGCGCCGCACAGGCACAGTTCGGCAACCTGCTCAACCAGGGCGGCAGCAACAGCGGTTCGGCGCAGAACGCGCTCGGCAACCTGGGCGGACTCGGCAGCTCGCTTTCGCCGTCCTCGCTGAGTTCGAGCAGTCTGGGCAATGTCACCGGCGTGCTGCAGTACTGCATCAAGAACAATTACCTGAATGCGGATGCCGCGGGCAACGTCAAGGACTCGTTGCTCAGCAAGCTGCCCGGTGGCGCGAACACGTCGGATAGCGGCTATACCCAGGGCACGAGCGGCATCCTCACCGCCGGCAACGGCCAGAAGGTCGACCTCACGGGCGGCGGCCTCAAGGAAGAGGTCACGAAGCAGGTCTGCGACAAGATCCTGAATCAGGCGAAATCGATGCTGTAGCCCCCTCGCTCCTGCTTGCGGATGTGCGCGGGCGCATGTCCCGCGCAATTTTTGTGCCGCAACGCCTGAACACGAACGAAGTCTGGGTGTCGAACGAAGTCATGCGTTCTTCTCGCGACATTGCCGCCCGTAGCCATGAACAAGCGCCAAATTCCCGTGGTCTTCCCGTTCGCGCCCACTACGCTGTGGGCAGCCGCGTTTACCAGTCTCGCCGCCCTCGCCACGCTACTGGTCCCGGTGCCCGCGCACGCGCAAAGCCAGCGGGACCAGCAGTTCGACTGCAAGTCCAATCCTCACGCGTTCATTTCGTCGCTGATTGACGAAAAATCCATCGACCCCGAGCCCAGCCGCGTCGAAGCCAATTCGGTCAACGCGTTTCGCCCCATGCGCGGCACCCGCTTGAGCGCTTTCGGCTTTCCCATTTACGTGGTGCTGGGCTACGACCGCGACGACTCGCTCTTCAGGCGCGGCGCGGGCAAGGAGATCGACTCGCCGCTATATGGCGTCGTCGTTTCCGCGCCCGCGGAGACGGTGCGCTCGCGTGTGCGCGAAGCCAACAGCGACGCCACCGTGCAATCGGTGGTGCCGCTGCTGCTCACGGCCATCGTGTGCGGCGGATAAGCGAGCGGTTCAGCGGATCGGGCGGCCTCTGCCGCCCCGGCGATGGACACAGGCGGACTCAGCCGCCGAAGAAGGCCATCGCGCCCAGCGCCACGCCCACAACGGCCACCCCCACCGATGTGTTCAGGAGCCAGCGGCGGCGCGTGAGCAGCGTAATCGCCGTGAGGGCGATCGAGATCTGGATGAGCGTCGTGGCCTGCGCCCAGCGATGATGGCCGTGCAACATCTGCTCGCTCAGCGCATCGTCGTGCTCGACGGTTTTCTCGAGCGCCTCGGCCTTGGCGCGGATCGGCGCTTTCTCCTGGCGATAGCGGTCGGCGTCGCTGGCGAAGCGGTGCTGCGCGGCGTCCGAGTTCGGCGCGAGCGCGGAGAGCTGCGCACCCAGCTCAGCAAGATTCTGCTTCTCGCCTTTCGCCTGATAGTAAGCCCACTGATTCGCGGCTTCGGTCTTGTGAATCGCCGCTTCGTTCTTGTAATAGAGGGCGAGGTTCTCGCTGTTGCCGCTCTGATAGGCAAAGATCGCTCCGATGGAAGCGAGGATCGCGGTCATCACCGCCATGCGGCCCGGGAAAGGATCGCCCTCCCCATGCCCGCCATGGCCCACCGCGGCGTGTTCGACCGCGTGGTCGTGCGGCCCATGCACTTCGTACTCTTCAGACATCCAAAGACTCTCCGGTTTCACTGACTCGTCCTCAATCCGCGCTTCTCGTTCTCGCGACGATGTGCGCGGCGCGCCGCCTGCCCCGTGCGGCGCTTTCGCGGCCTCTCCCACTGCATGACAGGCCACCCAGCTCAAGGACCTATAGGGGCTCAATTATCGTGAGCCCGGCGCGCTTGTCCAGTACCCGACAGGCATCGGACGTAACGAAAGTCGAAATGTCCCGTTACGTAAGCGAATCGTAGGTTCTATCGTCTATTTATTCAAAACAGGTACATCAGGATGTTGCAGCGCATCCCCTCCCGCCTGCCGTTTGCGAACGTGGCTTTGCGCCCGAATCGCACCCTGGATGCGGCCCGCGACGTTGCAGCGCTACGTCATGTCTGTAACGCCGCGCAGCATGCCCTGCGGCCTTCCGCCGTAAAAAAATCCAGCCTGGAGACCATCATGGGGCCCACGACGGCCGCGCTCGCTGCAGCCACCGATCCCGTTGTCAACAGCGCGCACGTGAAGTTCGCCGACCCGGTTGAAATGGGCGGACTGATCGACGCGATCTACGACGCAGGCTTCGACACGCAACGCTGGCCGGACGTCTGCGCGCGCATCGCGCGGCGCATCGGCGCGCAACATGTGAATCTCACCATTCTGCCGGACGAAAACGCGTTCCCGCTCGACGAGTGGGACGGCATCGACGCTTCGTTTGCCCGTTCCTACGCACAGCACTACGGCGGCTTCGATCCGCTCCTGCCGCATGTGCGCCGCTGGGCCGCCGGGACGCTTGTCACCGACACCATGCTCCGCCGGCAGGCAAGCTATGAACGCAGCGCCTTCGTGCAGGAGTGGGTGCGCCCGCAGCACGTCTACACAGTGGCATTCGCGAACGTGCTGCGCGAAGGCGACATGGCCGGCGTGTTCGGCGCACTGCGACGCGAAACGCATTTCTTCAGCGCCGACGAGCTGGACGCAGTGCGCGCCCTGCTGCCGCATTTGCGCAATGCGCTGCGCGTGCAGCGGCACACCGCACGCGCAACGGTATCGCACGATAAAAGTGAGAGCGTGCCCGCCGACGCACTCGACGCGCTCGCACACGGCGTATTGATCGTCGATGCCGATGCGCGCATCGTGTTTGCGAATCGTGCCGCCACGGCGCAGCTCGCGCGCGCAAACGGGCTGCGCAGCGAGCACACCACGCTCACTGCCGCCACGGCCGCTGCCACGCAAGCACTGCGCGCGTTGATCGAGCGCGCAGCCGGGCGCGATGCGCGGGGGCGCACGGGCGGCGCCATGCTGATCGCCCGCCAGCCGCCCGACGAGCCGCTGCAGGCGCTGATCTCGCCGCTAGGCGCGCATCGTCACGCCGATATCGCGCACGGCGCGCGTACCGGCACGGCCATGCTCATCGTGATCGATCCGCAGTCGTCGCGGCGCGGCGTGGAAACGCGTCTCGTCGCGCTGTTCGGCCTCACGCCCGCGGAAGCGCGCGTGGCCTGCGAGGTCGGCAAGGGGCTCAACCCCAAAGACGTCGCCGAGGCGCTGCAGGTCCTGCCCTCGACGGTGCGCACCCATCTGCATCACGTGTTCGCGAAAACGGCCACGCGCCGCCAGGCCGAGTTGATGCGGCTGATCGCACAGCTCGCCATCGCGCGCGGCGATTGATCCGATTCGATCCGATTCGACACGCGATTCGCTACACGTCTCGCGTGTAAAAAAGAAGCGGCCCGCGCAACCCACGTTCCATGAAC
>DATBXG010000880.1:0-2504 GCA_036514415.1 Paraburkholderia sp. | reverse complement strand
GAGCTGCAGCCCGCGAGCGCGGCTGCGATCACCAGCGCGCCGAGTGTGGCAAGGGCGGGGACTCGTCGGAACGTCATGGCTTGTCTCCAGATTTGCCGCGCAGCAGCGATTCGGGATGGCGCTCCAGGTAATCGGAGAGCGAGTTAAGCGATTGCAGCGTGCGCGTGAGCTCCTGCATCGCCTGATGCACGTCGGACTGCAGCGGCGAATCCTGCTGCAGCGTGGACTGCGCGGCGTTGAAGGTCTTCTGCGCTTCGTCGAGCGTGCCGCGCAGCTGCGGCAGGAGCTGGTCGTTCACCTGGCCGAACAGCTGGTTGGCGCTCTTGAGCGAATCGTTCAGGTTGTTGCCGATCTTGTCGAACGGAATCTGGTCGAGCTTCTTCGCAATGTCCGCCACCTGCAGCTGCAGCTCTTCGAGCGAGTTCGGCACCGTGGGCAGTTCGAGCGGGTCGTGGTTGAAATCCACCTTCGCCGGTGCCGCCTTCGGGAAGATGTCGAGGGCGATGTAAAGCTGCCCCGTGATCAGGTTGCCGGTGCGCAACTGGCCGCGCAGGCCGCGCTCGACGAGCCGCTTGACCAGCTCCTGGCTTTGCGGCGTGTACGGCGCGGGCGCTTCGCCGCGGGTGCGGCGCGACAGGCGCAGCGGATAGAGATCCAGCGTCACGGGCATCGTGAAGTTGTGCTGTTTCGGGTCGTACTCGATGCCGATGTCGGTCACCTGGCCGAGCACGATGCCGCGGAAATCGACCGGCGCGCCCACCGAAAGGCCGCGCAACGACTGGTTGAAGTACATCACCATGCGCAGCGGCGCGCCGTCCGGCTCGTGCATCGCCTCGGTCTCGTCGGAGGCGAGCGCGAAGGTGGAGTTGTCGGGTGCCTGCGGGCCCATGGACTGGCCGGCGGGGGCCTGGAACGCGAGGCCGCCCACCACGATTGTGGCGAGCGACTGCGTGTTGACCTTGATGCCGTTCGAATCGAGCTGCACGTTCACCCCGCTCGCGTGCCACCAGCGCGTGTTGGTGCCCACGTACTGGTCGAAGGGCGCGCTCACGAACACCTGCACCGTCACGCCCGTGCCGTCCTTGTCGAGCGAATAGCCCGTCACCTGGCCCACCTGGATGCGCCGGAAGAAGATCGGCGTGCCGATGTCGAGCGAGCCGAGCGTCCCGCTATGCAGCGTGTAGCGATGGCCTTTCTCGTCGATGGTCACGGCAGGCGGCGCTTCGAGCCCGACGAAGTCGCTCTGCGATTCCTGCGAGCGTCCGGCGTCCGCGCCGATGTACGAGCCCGAAAGCAGCGTGGTGAGGCCCGAGACGCCGCTTGCGCCCACGCGCGGGCGCACGACCCAGAAGCGGCTGTCCTTCACGGCGAATCGTTCGGCGTCCTTGGTGAGCTCGACCGTGACGATCACATGCGACAGGGTGGACGAGAGCTTGATCGCGCGCACCGAGCCGATGTCGACGTCCTTGTACTTGACCTTGGTCTTGCCGGGCTCGAGCCCTTCGGCGCTCGAGAAGCTGATCGTGATGGTCGGTCCGCGCGTGGCCACCGACTTCACGACGAGCGCAACGCCGATCAGCGCGGCGACGATCGGCACGATCCACACGAGCGAGGGCAGCCAGCGCCTCGGCTTGACGATCTCCGGCTCGGGCAGATTCGGCGGAAGCGGGCCGCCGCCCGAGGGCGGGGTCGGTCCTTGCGGACTATTCATGAGGGTGATCCTGAGATTGTTGCGCAGGTTTGTGTTTGTCTTCGTCCACCGGATCCCAGATCAGGCGCGGATCGAACTGCATCGAGGCGATCATCGTCAGGATCACGACCGAGCCGAACGCAATCGCGCCGGGCCCCGCCGTGATCACCGCAAGGGACTGGAAGCGTACCAAAGCCACGGTTAGCGTGACGACGAACACATCGAGCATCGACCAGCGCCCGATGAATTCGACGAGCCGGTAGAGCTTCGTGCGTTCGACGGGCCGCCATGTCGAGTTGCGTTGCGAGGTGAACGCGAGCAGCGCGAGCACCGAAAGCTTGAGCATCGGCACGAGAATGCTCGCGATGAAGACGATCACGGCGAGCGGCCAGTCGCCCGAGGTCCAGAAGTAGACCACGCCGCTCATGATGGTGTCGTCCTCGTCGCCGACGAGCGAGGTCGTATGCATGACGGGCAGCAGGTTCGCGGGGATGTAGAGCAGCGCGGCGGCGATGAGGAGCGCCCACGTGCGCATGATGCTGTCGGGGTTGCGCTCGTGCATGGGCGAGTCGCAGCGCTCGCAGCGCACATGAGTGCCCGCGCGCGGACGCACGTGCGCCTGCACATGCCCGCAGGCGTGGCAGGAAATGTAGCCGGCGTCGGTGGCGGTCTGGTATTTCATCGGGGCGCCTTGGGAAGCGGGCCGCCGCGCGGCGGCGCCGGATCGGGGCCGCGGATCTCGGGCTCGGCCGGCGGGCGTGTCGATGCCGGGGAGGGCGGGGACGGCCAGTGCGGCTCGTGCGGGCCACCGGCG
>DATBXG010000879.1:0-2816 GCA_036514415.1 Paraburkholderia sp. | reverse complement strand
CTTCGTAGAACTGGTGATAGATCGACTCCATCACCGGATGCGAGACGTCGAGCGCGGCGGTCGTGGCGTCGAGGCCGAGCGGCGCGACCACGATCAGCGCGTCGGCGGCAGGCGTATCGTTTTCGTCCACTGGCACGCCGGCTTTCGACGCGAGCGCGAGCACAGCGTCACGCGCAGCTGCATTGCGGCGGCTCACCCAGATGCGCGCGGGCAGCGCAGTGGGGGCGGCCGGCTCGTCGGGCACCTGCTGCTTGCCATCGACATAGCGATAGAACCCTTCGCCCGCCTTGCGGCCAACGAGGCCGCCCGCGAGCCGCACGCCGGTGATGGGCGAAGGCGTGAAGCGCGGCTCTTCGTAGAACTGGTGATAGATCGACTCCATCACCGGATGCGAGACGTCGAGCGCGGTGAGGTCGAGCAGCTCGAACGGTCCGAGCCGGAAGCCCGCCTGCTCGCGCATGATGCGATCGATATCGGCGAAGCTCGCCACGCCTTCGCCCGCCACGCGCAGGCCTTCGGTGTTCATCCCGCGGCCCGCGTGATTGACGATGAAGCCCGGCATGTCCTTCGCGCGCACCGGCGTGTGCCCCATGCGGCGCGCGAGCGCCATCAGCGCGTCGCCGGCGGCGGGGTCGCTACGCAGGCCGTCGATCACTTCGACCACCTTCATGAGCGGCACGGGGTTGAAGAAGTGGTAGCCGGCTACGCGCGACGGGGTGCCGCATCCCGCGGCGATGGCGGTGATGGAGAGCGAAGAAGTGTTCGAAGCGAGCAGGCAACGCTCGCTCACCACAGTCTCGAGTTCGCGAAAGAGCGTGCGCTTGGCTTCGAGATTCTCGACGATCGCCTCGATCACGAGATCGCAGCCAGCAAGCTCGTCGAGCGTGTGCGTACCGGTTACGCGTTCGAGTGCAGCCCTGGCGGCGGGCTCGTCGAGCTTGCCTTTTGCCACGAGTTTCGCGAAGGTGTCGGCGAGATAGTCGCGCGCGGCGGCAACCGCCTGCGGATTCGTATCGTAGAGGCGCACCGCGATGCCCGCCTGAGCGGCGATCTGGGCGATGCCGCGGCCCATCGCACCAGTGCCTACGACACCTATTGTCTCAATGTTGGAATGATGGGAAGTCATTGGAAGCCTGGCTCCATGATTGGTCTAGAATAGCACGGTCGTACAATTTTATGAAAACGGTTCGGCGGTTTCGGTAAGGGAACTGCCCCTCTCAAGGAGGCAATGAGGATGATCAAGCTGCATGGTTTCGCGCTCTCGAACTACTACAACAAGGTCAAGCTCGTGCTGCTCGAGCACGGCATTCCATTCGAGGAAGTGCCGACGAAACTGCCGCTCGAAGAAGCGCTGCTCGCTCAGTCGCCCGGCGGCAAGGTGCCTTATATCGAAACGGAACAGGGCTTTCTGTGCGAGTCGGCAGTGATCGTCGAATATCTGGCGGCCCGCTTTCCAGAGAAGCACATTTTCGCGGCAGACCCGTGGCAGGCGGCGAAGGAGCGCGAACTCACCGTCTTTATCGAGACGCATCTGGAGTTGAACACGCGTGAGCTGTACGGCGAGGCGTTCTTCGGTGGCAAGGCGACTGACGAGGTCAAGGCGACGATGGAAAAGCGCCTGCGCCGCTACGTGGCGGGCTTCAGGCGGCTCGCGAAGTTCACGCCTTACGTGGCGGGCGAGCAGTTCGGCGCGGCCGATGCGGCGGCGTTCGTGAGCCTGCCGCTCGTGGGCCGCGCGACGCAGGCGGTCTACGGCAGCGACTTCCTCGCCGACGCCGGCATCGACTGGAAGTCGTATATCAAGCTGATCGGCGAGCGGGCGACGGCGCAGCGCGTCAACGCCGACCGCAAGGCGTATATCGAGGCGAACTCGTAAGCGTTGCGGCGTTTTGCACGTTGTCGCGCGCGATGATCGGGAACGCAGTGCCGTTCGCGGATTCATCGCGCGCGAGCAACGTCAGAGCCGCGCGAGCCGCTCGAGCGCGGTCGCGAGCGTGCTTTCCTGCTTGGCGAAGCAAAAGCGCACGACGCCCGATTCGTGCGCCTCGTGATAGAACGCCGATACGGGGATGGCGGCCACGCCGATTTCGGCGGTGAGCCATTTCGAGAACCCGGCTTCGGGCAGATCGCTGATCGCCGAATAGTCGACGCACTGGAAGTAGGTGCCTTCGCAGGGCAGCAGCTTGAAGCGCGTGCTGGCCAGACCTGCGCGGAAGAAGTCGCGCTTTTTCTGATAGAAGGCCGGCAGTTCCAGATACGGCCTGGGGTCGCGCAGATACTGCGCGAGGCCGAACTGCATCGGCGTGTTCACCGTGAACACGTTGAACTGGTGCACCTTGCGGAACTCGGCCGTGAGCGGCGCGGGCGCGGCGACATAGCCTACCTTCCAGCCCGTCACGTGATAGGTCTTGCCGAAGCTCGACACGATGAAGCTGCGCGCGGCCAGTTCCGGGTAGCGCGCCACGCTTTCGTGCGGCTGGCCGTCGTAGACCATGTGCTCGTACACCTCGTCGGAGAGGATCAGCACATTGGTGCCGCGCACGATGTCCTCGAGCTTCTTCATGTCCTCCGCACGCCAGACGGTGCCCGTGGGGTTGTGCGGCGTGTTGATGAGGATCAGGCGCGTTTTCGGCGTGATGGCCCCGGCGAGGCGGTCGAACGGAATGGCGTAGTCGGGCGCTTCGAGCGTCACGAACACAGGCTTGCCGCCGGCCAGTTCGATCGACGGCAGATAGCTGTCGTAGGTCGGCTCGACCACGATCACTTCGTCGCCCGCGTGCACGGTCGCGAGAATCGCCGTGAGCAACGCTTGCGTG
>DATBXG010000878.1:0-5404 GCA_036514415.1 Paraburkholderia sp. | reverse complement strand
CCGGCAAACCCGGCGCGGCGCGGAAGGCCCCTGCCGCCAAAAAGCATGATGCTACGTTGCCCCGTTCATTACAGTCCAGTGCCGATTCTTTCGAGACGTTACGGGCGTTACACCTGGTGTGGGATTTTTGTAAGGAGGGTGGGCAGGGCCGTCAGGGCGCGTGGGACAGGCTCAAGGCCCCGCCGATTTCGTCGACGATGTGCGCGACGCATTCGCGCATCAGCGGCACGACATGCTCGACGAGCCATTCGCGCGGGCATTGCTGCGAGGCGCCGCCGCAGTTGATCGCGTAAATCTCCCCGTTGGGGCCGGCGAACGCCGTGGCAATGGCGTTGAGGCCCTCGTACCACTCGCCGATCGCGAGCCCATAGCCCTGAGCTGCCGTCTCCGCAAGCGCGGCGTCGAGCCGGCTGCCGACGACACCCCAGTCGTTGCCGGTCGAGGTCTGCAGCGCAGTGGTGAGTTCGGCACGCGCGTGCGGGTCGAGCGCAGCAAGGTAGGCGCGCCCCACCGCGGTGCGACTCATGTCGATGCGCGAGCCAACTTCCAGACGCGTCACGAGCACCGCGGTGCGCGGGCGGATCGCGTCGATCACCACCATGTCCAGGCGGTCGCGCACGGTGAGGTGGACCGAGAGGGCCGTGCGCTCGGCCAGCCGCATGAGGAACGGCCGCGCGCGGCTGCGGATGTCGGCGTTGCGCAGAAAACCGTTGGAGAGCTCCAGCACCGACGACGTGAGCACGAAGCGCTCGCTGTCGGGCAGCCGGGCGAGGAACCCGGTGCTCACGAGCGTGCCGGTGAGCCGCGAAAGCGTGGGCTTGGGGATGCCGGTCAACTCGGTCAGTTCGCGGTTGCTGAGCGGCGCGTCGGCGGCCGCCACGCAGCGCAGGACGGCAAGGCCGCGCGCGAGCGCGGTCACTTCGTCGGCGCCGCCGTCTTTGTCGCGCTGCGCGTCCCGGAGCAATTCGTCGCGGCGGGTTTCGGCGCGATTGAGCGGATCAGATGCGGAAGTCATTGGCGGAACATTTTTCTGAAGCGGTTTTCCGAAACAGGATTTCAGATTTACTGTGTCGCGCAGAGTGGCCCGGAGCTGAAGCAGGCTTGCTGCGCGGCACGGTTTTTTGCTTCCGATCAGTGCAGCCCTCGTTAAATTAGGGCGCAAATCGTTTGACCATTGTAACGGATGCCAGATGCTTGATGATTCGCGCATTTTGGCGAGATTTTGCTTGACTTAGTCAGCACGTAGGTAAAAAATGGAACCCGATTTCGGTAATGCGCTGCAACCCCGCAAATTTGCGGGGTTTTAATGGGCCTTTCGCTATGCATTACGCATAATCTGCACAGATTTTGCGTAAGTTTTTCCGAAGGCACGGCGCGCAGTCCGAATACCGGCTCTCAGGTTCTAGCACGGCCCTCGGAATGGCTAGAACTTTTCAAGGCGCCACGTGCAAACGTGGCGCTTTTTTTTAACCGCCTGCAACCGGCCGATCGCCCATTACGCGACCGCGCCGCTAAAGCGCTCCCGCAATTCGCCGTTGCGCACCTTGCCTACCGGGCAGCGTGGTAGCGCATCGACGATCACCGCGTCGGCACAAGACAGCGTCACGTGACCCGACTCGCGCCCCGTTACTGCCGTACCATCGCCAGATCACCCGTTCGATGGAGTCGCATATGCTCTCCGAAGACGAACTGGCGTTGCTCGACGCCATCCGCGAAACCGGCAGCCTGTCGCGCGCAGCCGCGCGCCTGAACAAGGCGCCTTCCACGGTTTCGCATGCCGCCCGTCAACTCGAGGCGCGCTTCGACGCGCTGCTCTTCGACCGCCGCCGTTACCGCCTGCAACTCACGCCGGCGGGACACCTGCTCGCCGAGGAGGCAGCCCGCCTGATGCAGGACGTCGCGCGCATGACGCAGCGCGTCCGGCAGATCGCGAACGGCTGGGAAGACCGTTTGTGGATCGTCACTGACGAAATTCTCGAGTTCGAACTGTTGATGCCGGTGATCCGCGACTTCGACACGCTGCAGTCGGGCGTCAGGCTGCGCTTCACGCATGAAGTGCTCTCGGGAACGTGGGAGGCGCTGCGCGACGGTCGCGCCGATCTCATCATCGGCGCGACCAACGAGCCGCCTGCCATCGACGGCTTGCACTGGTTCGAGCTGGGCGTGATGGAGTGGGTGTTCGCGGTCGGGGCGCGCCACCGGCTCGCGCGGGAGAAGGAGCCGCTCGAGCGCGAGCGCGTGCTTGCCGAGCGCGGCGTGGCGGTGGGCGATTCGGCGCGCTCGACGCAAGGGCGCGCCTACGGGCTGCTCGGCGGTCAGGACCAGCTGGCGGTGCCGTCGATGCGCGCGAAGATCCTCGCGCAGCGCGACGGCCTCGGCGTGGGCTGGGTGCCGCGCCGGCGCGCGGCCAGGCTCATCGAGCGCGGCGAACTGGTCGAAAAGGCCACGGCAAACCCGCGCGAGCCGAACGTGCTTTACGTGGCGTGGCGCGGCGAGCACGTGGGGCGCGCGCTGCAATGGTGGATCGACCGGCTGCGTGAACCGCGTCTCGCGAAGCGCCTCGTCGAGGGCATCGAGGTCACGGGCTGAGGCAAGGGCGCCGGTTCAGTGCAGCACAAACGTTCGACGGTTTCGAACGTTTGCGCCAGGCGTGTCGTACGGCAGGCAGCGCGCCGGCCGGCAAGATGGCATCACCGTCTCAGATCGAGACGATCCCCTTCCAGGAGAATGTCATGAAGCGCTTTGCAAACAAAACTGTCCTCGTCACCGGCGGCTCCAGCGGCATAGGCCTCGCCGCCGCGCAAGCCTACGCAGCCGAAGGCGCGCACGTGATCGTCACCGGCCGCGATGAGGCCGGGCTCGAAGCCGCACGGCTCGCACTCGGGCCCAACGCGCGAGCCTGGCGCAACGACGCGGCCTCGGTCACGGGCGCGCGCGAACTGGCCGCCGCCGTGCGCGACGCGGGTCTGCGCCTCGACGCCGTCTTCATCAACGCGGGCGTGGCGAAGCTCGCGCCGTTCGAGCAGGTGGACGAAGCGCTCTGGGACGTCACGTTCGACACCAACGTCAAGGGCGCGTACTTCCAGATCCAGGCGCTGCTGCCCGTGCTCAACGACGGCGCGGCCATCGTGCTCAACGGCTCGATCAACGCACATATCGGCATGCCCACTTCGTCGGTCTATGCGGCGAGCAAGGCCGCGCTGATCTCGTTCGCGAAGACGCTCTCCGCCGAACTGCTGCCGCGCGGCATTCGCGTGAACGTGGTGAGCCCGGGGCCCGTGAAGACGCCGCTCTACAACAAGTTCGGCATGGACGCCGCCGCGCTCGCGGCGGCCGAGGAATCGATCCGCGCGCTGGTGCCGCTCAAGCGTTTCGCGACGGTGGAGGAAATTGCTTCGACGGTGCTGCATCTGAGCGCGGACGAGTCGGCCTTCATGATCGGCACTGAGGTGATCGTCGCTGGCGGAATGGGCCAGCTTTGATGAACCGTTGATGGGGCGCAGCGCGGGCGGCAGGGCGCCGCCCGCGCTCGCGCACGCTCAGGCCACCGTTTCGCGTTCCGGCGTGGCCGTGATCTTGTGGATCGACAGGTCGGTGCCGTTGAATTCCTGTTCGCGGTCCACGCGCAGCCCCACGAACTTGCGCAGCAGGCCGTACACCACGAGGCCGCCGAGGAAGGCGATCACGATGCCCGCGATCGTGCCGACGATCTGCGCGCCGAGCGAGACGCCGCCGATCCCGCCGAGCCAGCGCGCGCCGAAGATGCCCGCGGCAATGCCGCCCCACGCGCCGCACAGGCCGTGCAGCGGCCACACGCCGAGCACGTCGTCGATGCGCCAGCGGTTCTGCACGCAGGTGAACATATAGACGAACAGCGCGCCGGCCACCGCGCCCGTCACGAGCGCGCCGAGCGGATGCATGATGTCCGAGCCCGCGCACACGGCCACGAGGCCCGCGAGCGGCCCGTTGTACGTGAAGCCCGGATCGTTGCGGCCCGCGAACCAGGCGGCGAGCGTGCCGCCCACCATCGCCATGAGCGAGTTGACGGCGACGAGGCCGCTGATCTTGTCGATGGTCTGCGCGCTCATCACGTTGAAGCCGAACCAGCCCACCGCGAGCACCCAGGCGCCGAGCGCGAGAAACGGGATGTTCGAAGGCGGATGCGCGGCGACGTGGCCGTCGCGCGTATAGCGGCCGTGGCGCGGCCCGAGCAGCAGGACGGCCGGCAGCGCGATCCAGCCGCCGAACGCGTGGACGACCACCGAGCCCGCGAAATCATGGAACGGCACACCGAACACGTGCGTCATCGCATCTTCGAAGCCGAGGCGGTTGTTCCACACCATGCCCTCGAAGAACGGGTAGATGAAGCCGACGATCACGAAGGTCGCGAAGAGCTGCGGATTGAACTTCGAGCGCTCCGCAATGCCGCCCGACACGATGGCCGGAATCGCCGCCGCGAAGGTGAGCAGGAAGAAGAAGCGCACGAGCTGATAGCCGTTGTGCTCGGCGAGCACGTCAGCATGCGAGAAGAACTGCACGCCGTAGGCGAGCGTATAGCCAATGAAGAAGTAGGCGATCGTCGAAATGGAGAAGTCGACGAGGATCTTCACGAGTGCGTTGACCTGGTTCTTCTTGCGCACGGTGCCGAGTTCGAGAAACGCGAACCCCGCATGCATGGCGAGCACCATGGCGGCGCCCAGCAGCAGAAATAGCGTGTCGGTGCCGGTCTTGAGATTGTCCATCTGGCTTACCCAGTTTGCCCAAAATGGGCGCATAGATAGCAAGATGCGGGCCAGCTTCGGCGCCAAACTGGTGAATCCGTCGCCAAAAGAGGCGTTAAGCCGGTGCGGCCGTGCACCGAAGCGGGAGGCAGCGGGCCAAACCACAGGCACTGGTCCGGTAAACGGGACGCCGGCAACTGGGGCGCGTGCACCAAGCTACGGCACTCTTTCAGGGCTCACGCGCAACGGTGGTGAAATTGCGCGCCAGAATAGGGCGCTAATTTCGATTGTCCTTTCCGTGTTGATGAATTGTCGGCTAATCGAAAACTATTCGGTGAACGTATCGCCGGACGAAGCGCCCGGGCCCGAACGCTGCGCCGCGCGCGTTTCTCGTCCTCCGGCGTGGCGTGAATTCCACGCATGACCCAGCTTTCGCAGACCGGGCGCACATGGGGCGCAAACGCCGACATAATGGCCGCATCGTCACCTCACGCGCGTCCGGTCGCCCCGTACGCGCCATGCAATGCGCCTCACGACCAAAGGGCTTCTGCTGATCGCGATTCCCGCCGTCTTCGAACTGAGCCTGCTCTCGGCCATCGTGAAGGCCGAGGCCGACGCTGCCGCCGCGGAGCGCTGGGGCCAGCAGAGCCAGGCTGTGCTCGCGCAGGCTTCGCGCGTGCTCG
>DATBXG010000877.1:0-7619 GCA_036514415.1 Paraburkholderia sp. | reverse complement strand
AACTGCTGAGCGATGACCTGAGCTGCGCGTCGTGCAGCTTCAGGGGTCTTACGAGAGAGAAATTGCCGGCAGCGCTCCAAACCTTCAACGGCGCGCTCTGAGACGATCAATCGTGGCACTCGGGCACCGGCTTCTCGTCGTCCGTTCCCCAGCTATCCAGCCACGTGCGCACCTCGTCACCATTCAAGTGACGGCCGGTTTCCCTGAAATGCTGCCAGGAAGCGAGCGCTTCCTGTTTGAAGCGCTCGCGCGCCTCTTCGCGTTCGACGTACTGCGCGATGGCTTCTCGCATCACAGCATGCGGCGAGCGGTGCTGCAAACCGGCGATGTGCTGGACGCGGTCCTTGAGGTCTTCGTCGAGCTTGATGGACGTGGCCATGACTGTTCCTGCGGGTGGGTATCACCTGGTGATACTACACCAGCACGGCGATTGGCATGACGCCCGGCCTCGTGCCGGACTGACGTCGAAGAAGGAGGCGTGCGAAACGTGCGCAGCAAAAGAAAAAGCGGTTGCGTGCAACACGCAACCGCTCGATATCTTGGCTCCCCGACCTGGGCTCGAACCAGGGACCTACGGATTAACAGTCCGGCGCTCTACCGACTGAGCTATCGGGGAACAGCAGTACAGCTACAACTCTTTACGTCATAAAAAAGCCCGTTGTGCGTTGTGATCAACACGAACGGGCTTTTGCGAATCTTGGCTCCCCGACCTGGGCTCGAACCAGGGACCTACGGATTAACAGTCCGGCGCTCTACCGACTGAGCTATCGGGGATCAACAAAAGCAGAGAACGAGATTCTATGGGGTATGGCTGAGCCTGTCAACACCCTGTCGCTATCTCTTTAGGGGCAATCCGCTGCCTGGGATGACTGCGGGACTGCCCGGCGAGGCGACGGGAAGCTGCCCCGAACAAGCCGTTGGCGCGCGACTAACGTGGGATCAACGTGCGAGAAGCGCGAGCTTGTCCTTCACGTCCTTGAACTCGTCGGCTTCCGGCAGCGGGGCCTTGGTCTTGGTGATGCTCGGCCAGCCCTTCGCGAGGTCGGCGTTGAGTTCGATGAATGCTTGCTGGTCGCCAGGCACGTCCTCTTCGGCGTAGATGGCGTTCACCGGGCATTCGGCGACGCACACGGCGCAGTCGATGCACTCGTCCGGGTCGATCGCGAGGAAGTTGGGACCTTCGCGAAAGCAGTCCACCGGGCACACATCGACGCAGTCGGTATAGCGGCACTTGATGCAGCTTTCGGTCACAACGTGAGTCATTCAGGCAACTCCTGCAAGCTTTTTGTATCGGGGGTGGCGGTTCGCCAAAAGCGGTATTGTAACTGATGAGGAATTACCCCAACCAGACGCCCGCCCCCGTCCTTAGATCGTTTCGTGATTAGTTTATAAGAAGGGGCGATCCGCAACGATTACCCCTTGCATGCAAGGGGACGTGCAGGCGGGCACGCGGCGCGCGCAGGCATTCGGGTAACATGGTCGCACCGCTGGCGCCCGCCGCCCGGAGCCGCTGCCAGGCCTGAACCCTGCGCCGCGTCCGGTTCCCGCTTCGCGGGCGCTATCCGATTGCAGTCCGGCTGGCCCATCATGATCATTACTTCGCTGCTCGATACCGATCTGTACAAATTCACGATGATGCAGGTGGTGCTGCATCATTTTCCCGCGGCCAACGTGGAGTACCGCTTCCGCTGCCGCACGCCGAACGTCGATCTCGTCCCGTACGTCGACGAGATCCGCGGCGAGATCCAGAAGCTCTGCCGGCTGCGCTTCGCCGAGCCCGAACTCGACTACCTGCGCAAGATGCGCTTCATCAAGAGCGACTTCGTCGACTTCCTCGCGCTCTTCCATCTGAACGAAAAGTACATCCTGATAAGGCCGTCGCCCAGGGGCAACGGCGAGATCGACATCGAGATCAAGGGGCCGTGGCTGCACACGATCCTCTTCGAGATCCCGGTGCTCGCCATCGTCAACGAGGTGTACTTCCGCAATACGCAGCATCATCCGCAGTACGAGGAAGGCCGTGAGCGCCTGCGCCACAAGATCGAGCTGCTCGGCGCGAAGCCCGAATTCGCCGACTGCAAGATCGCCGACTACGGCACGCGCCGCCGCTTCTCGAAGCGCTGGCACGAGGAGGTGATCCTCACGCTCAAGGACGATCTCGGCGAGCAGTTCACCGGCACGAGCAACGTCTACTACGCGATGAAGCACAACCTCACGCCGCTCGGCACGATGGCGCACGAGTACCTGCAGGCGTGCCAGGCGCTCGGGCCGCGTCTGCGCGACTCGCAGATCTACGGCTTCGAGATGTGGGCGAAGGAGTATCGCGGCGACCTCGGCATCGCGCTTTCGGATGTCTACGGCATGCAGGCCTTCCTGCGCGACTTCGACATGTACTTCTGCAAGCTCTTCGACGGCGCGCGCCACGACTCAGGCGACCCGTTCGAGTGGGGCGAGCGCCTGCTCAGGCATTACGAGGACAATCGCTGCGATACGCGCACGAAGACCATGATCTTCTCGGACGCGCTCGACATTCCCAAGGTGCTGCGCCTTTACGAGCGCTTTCGCGGGCGTTGCCGCCTCGCGTTCGGCGTTGGCACGAACCTCACCAACGACCTCGGCTATCAGCCGCTGCAGATCGTCATCAAGATGGTTCGCTGCAACGGTCAGCCCGTCGCCAAGCTCTCCGATTCGCCGGGCAAGAACATGTGCGACGACAAGGCGTATCTCGCCTATCTGCGCCAGGTGTTCGGCATCGAGCAGCCCGCTGAGGAAGAGTGCGCCGGCAAGTAAGAAGGTGCCATGTGCGCGCGAAGTGCAGGGTAGCGCGCCGGTATAATCGGCGCGTCGCCTTTCCTCTCATTTGACAAGGACGTTCATGGACACGACGGCCGCCCGCCGCAGCATACTCGCGCGCATTCGCGCAGCGCAGGGACGCGAGGCCACGCCCGCGGCGCACGAGCGGGAAGCCGTTGCCGACTACCTCGCGCGGCATCCCGAAGGTCCGCGTCCGCCGCTCGAAGGCGACCTCGTTGCGCGCTTCGTGGCCGAGGCGCGCAAGATGTCGAGCACCGTCGACGAAGTCCAGCAGCTCGCCGACGTTCCCGCTGCCGCGCAACGCTATCTCGCCGAGCGCAGCCTGCCGATGCAGGCCGTCGCGTGGCAGACGCTCGAAGCCTTCGACTGGACCGGCGCGGGTCTCGCCGTTCAATTCCGCAAGCCCGAAGATCGCGACCTCGTCGGCCTCACAGGGTGTTTTTGCGCCACGGCCGAAACGGGCACGCTGGTGCTGCTTTCCAGCCCGCAAACGTGGGCTTCGGGCGCGCTGCTGCCCGAGACGCACATCGCCGTCGTGCCCGCATCGCGCATCGTCGCCGGCCACGAGGACGCCTTTGCGCTCATGCGCGCCGAACGCGGCGAGCTGCCGCGCGCGGTCAATTTCGTCTCGGGGCCTTCGCGCACTGGCGACATCGAGCAGACCATCGTTCTTGGTGCGCATGGGCCGTATCGCGTGCATGTGATCGTCGTGCATGGCGCGTAAGGGATCAGTAGTACGCAGATGCGTCGGCAGACTCGCAGCGGCGGCGGTCGCCGCGCTGTCGCTGCCCAGCACGAACGCACACGCAGCGAGCTTCGACGGCGCCTCGCTCAGCGCCGCCTGGGCGCTGCCCTTCGCCGGCATGCTGCTCTCGATCGCGTTCTTCCCGATGTTGGCGGGCGCATTCTGGCATCGCCACTTCGGCAAGATCTCGGCGGCGTGGGCGCTGGCCTTCCTGCTGCCGTTCGCGGCCACGCATGGCTTCGGCGCGACGTATCCGCTCTTCGTGCACGCCATCGTCGACGAATATCTCCCGTTCATCGTGTTGCTCGGCGCGCTCTATACGATCGCGGGCGGCATCTGCGTGTATGGGAATCTGCACGGATCGCCGCGCATGAACACGGCGATCCTCGGGCTGGGCACGTTGCTCGCGAGCGTGATGGGCACGACGGGCGCTGCGATGCTGCTGATCCGCCCGCTGCTGCGCGCGAACGACAACCGGCGGCACAACGTGCACGTGGTCGTGTTCTTCATCTTTCTCGTCGCGAACGCGGGCGGTCTTCTCACGCCGCTCGGCGACCCGCCGCTTTTCCTCGGCTTTCTGAATGGCGTGGGATTCTTCTGGACTGCGCAACATCTCGCGCTCCCGATGCTGTTCGTCTGCGGCGTCCTGCTCGCGGTGTTCTACGCGCTCGACCACTGGTACTTCACCCGCCCCGGCGAGGCGTATGCGGACCGTCTCGACCCGACGCCAGACACGGGCGCGCTATCCGTCGGCGGCAAGGCGAATTTCGTGCTGCTCGCACTGCTCGTCGCGCTCGTGCTGATGAGCGGCATGTGGCGTCCGGGCATCGTGTTCGACGTCGCGGGCGCGCATCTGCAGTTGCAGAACCTCGTGCGCGATGCGGGTCTCGTTGCGCTCGCACTGGTCTCGCTCGTTTTCACGTCGAAAGCGGCGCGCGCCGACAACGGCTTCGAATGGGCGCCGATCGTCGAGGTGGCGAAGCTCTTCGCAGGCATTTTCGTGACGATCACGCCGGTCATCGCGATGCTGCGCGCGGGCGAGGCCGGCGCGTTCGCCGCGCTGATCCAGTTCGTGAACGATGCGCCCGGGCGCCCCAACGAAGCGCTGTACTTCTGGGCGACAGGTCTGCTCTCGTCGTTTCTCGACAATGCACCCACCTACCTCGTGTTCTTCAATCTCGCGGGCGGCGACGCCAACGCACTCATGTCGGGCGGCGCGAAGACGCTCGCCGCGATCTCGGCGGGCGCGGTATGGATGGGCGCGCTCACCTATATCGGCAACGCGCCGAACTTCATGGTCAAGGCGATCGCGCAGTCGCGCGGCGTGCGCATGCCGGGCTTCTTCGGCTATCTTGGCTGGTCGGGCGTGCTGCTCGCGCCGGTCTTTCTCGTGGCCACCTGGCTCTTTTTCGTATAGCAGCAGGCTGCTTGCGCACCGGTTCGCGAAAAGCGCGCGGGACTTCCCTGAGCGCCCCGTCACGCGCAACAATGACGGACAACGACTGACGTGTGGAGAGCAACGATGCAAAAGATTCTCGTGGCGCGCCCGATCTTTCCCGACGTGATCGATCGGCTCAAGCAGTATTTCGACGTGGACTGGAACAACGGCGAGGCGCTTTCGCCGGCCGCGCTGGACGAGCGTCTCGCCGACAAGGACGGCGCGCTCACCGCGGGCGACCCGATCGGCGCTGCAACGCTCGCCGCCGCGCCGCGCTTGCGCGTGGTATCGAACATGGCCGTGGGCTACAACAACTTCGACATGGCCGCGTTCAACGCAGCCAACGTGCTCGGCACCAATACGCCCGACGTGCTCAACGAAACCACGGCCGACTTCGGCTGGGCGCTGATGATGGCGGCCGCGCGCCGCGTGACGGAATCCGGGCACTTCCTGCGCGCGGGCAAGTGGGACAAATGGTCGTTCGACGCGTTTCTCGGCTCGGACATCCATGGCTCGACGCTCGGCATCATCGGCATGGGCCGTATCGGCCAGGCGCTCGCGCGCCGCGCGCGCGGCTTCAACATGCGCGTCGTGTATCACAACCGTTCGCGTGTCGCGCCCGGGATCGAGGCCGAACTGAACGCTGAATATCTCTCGAAGGAAGCGCTGCTCAAGGTGGCCGATCACGTCGTGCTCGTGCTGCCCTATACGGCGGAGAACCATCACACGATCGGCGCCGCCGAGCTCGCGCAGATGAAGCCCACCGCGACGCTCACCAACATCGCGCGCGGCGGCATCGTCGACGACGCGGCGTTGGCGCAAGCGCTGCGCACGCGCCAGATTGCGGCCGCGGGCCTCGACGTGTTCGAGGACGAGCCGCGCGTGCATCCGGCGCTGCTCGAAGTGGAGAACGTCGTGCTCACGCCGCACATCGCGAGCGCGAGCGAAGCCACGCGCCGCGCCATGGCGAACCTCGCCGCCGACAACCTCATCGCCGCGCTCGGCGAGGGCCCGCGCGCGGGACGGCCGCCCAATCCGGTCAACCCCGCGGTGCTGGGGAAAGCGCGTACATGAGTCCGCTCGCAGTCATGTCGCTGGCGCTGGTCGCGCTGGCGATCGCGTTCGTTGCGACGCTCGTGGCGTTGCTGCGCGCCCGTCATGGTCATGACGACGGCGAGGCCACGCTCGAAGCGCTCGATCAACTGAGCGACCGTCTCGCTGCCTCGACCGATACGCAGGCCCGTGCGGCCGAGCGCATCGAGCGCGAGCTGCGCAACGAGATCGCGCGCACCGCGCAGACGTCGCGCAGCGAGTTCGGCAGCGGCTTCGCACAGGTGCAGCAGGCGCTTGCGGCGCAGCTCACCAGCCTCGCCACGGTGCAGAACAGCCAGATCGACGGCTTCGCGCAGCAGCTCGCCAAGCTCACGGCGACCAACACGCAGCAGCTCGACGCCGTACGCCAGAGCCTGCATCAGCAGGCCCAGCAGGCGCGCGATGAACAGGGGGCCGCGCTGCGCCACTTCGGCAGCTTGCTCACGCAGCAGCTCGCGCAGCTCACGGAAGTCAACGACCGGCGTTTTGGCGAAGTGCGCGCGACGCTCGAGCAGCGCCTGAAGGACATCGAAGCGAACAACGCGGCGAAGCTCGAGGAAATGCGCCGCACCGTCGACGAGAAGCTGCACGCGACGCTCGAACAGCGTCTTGGCGAGTCGTTCAAGCTCGTCTCCGATCGACTGGAGCAGGTGCATCGGGGGCTCGGCGAGATGCAGACATTGGCGGCGGGTGTCGGCGACCTGAAGAAGGTGCTCACGAACGTGAAAACGCGCGGCACGTGGGGCGAGGTGCAGCTCGAAGCGTTGCTCGAGCAGATGCTCACGCCCGACCAGTACGCGAAGAACGTGGCGACGGTGCCGAAGAGCAGCGAGCGCGTGGAGTTCGCGATTCGTCTGCCTGGCCGTGGCGTGACGGGCGGTAGCGGCGCGGAACAAGGAGAGCCGGTCTGGCTGCCGATCGACGCCAAGTTCCCGCGCGAGGACTACGAGCGTCTCATCGATGCGCAGGAGCGCGCGGACGTGCTCGCGATCGAGGAGGCGGGGCGCGCGCTGGAGCTGCGCATCCGCGCGGAGGCGCGCACCATCGCCGAGAAGTACGTCGCGCCGCCGCACACGACCGACTTTGCGCTGCTGTTCCTGCCGACCGAAGGGCTCTACGCGGAAATCCTGCGCCGCCCCGGCTTGACCGATGTCCTGCAGCGCGACTACCGCGTGAGCGTGGCGGGGCCGACCACGCTCACGGCGCTCCTCAACAGCCTGCAGATGGGCTTCCGCACGCTCGCGATCGAGCGGCGCTCGAGCGAAGTGTGGCAGGTGCTGGGCGCCGTGAAGACGGAGTTCGGCAAGTTCGGCGATGTGCTCGCGCGCACGAAGTCGCAGCTCGAAACGGTCACGCGTTCGATCGAAGCGGCGGAAGTGCGCACGCGCGCGATGAACCGCAAGCTGCGCGACGTGGAGGCGTTGCCCGGCGAGGCCGCCGCGAACCTGCTCGGCGATGCGCTGCGCAACGGCGAAGCGGGGAGCGAAGGAGGATTCGGCGACGAGTGACTCGCGCCGCTTCGCTGAAGCA
>DATBXG010000876.1:0-2270 GCA_036514415.1 Paraburkholderia sp. | reverse complement strand
TCGAAGAAGAAGTGGCTCGCCGGGCTCGTGTGGCTCTACACGTACATCTTCCGCGGCACGCCGCTCTACGTGCAGTTGCTGCTATGCTACACAGGCCTCTACAGCCTCGAGATCGTGCGTAACCACGAACTCACGAGCGCGTTCTTCAGGAGCGGCATGAACTGCACGCTGCTTGCGTTCACGCTCAACACCTGCGCGTACACCACCGAAATCTTCGCGGGCGCGATCAAGGCAACGCCCTATGGCGAGATCGAAGCCGCGCGCGCTTATGGCATGTCGCAATTCACGCTGTACCGCCGCGTGATCTTGCCTTCGGCGCTGCGCCGCGCACTGCCCTACTACAGCAACGAAGTCATTCTGATGCTGCACGCGACGACCGTGGCCTTCACGGCCACCGTGCCGGACATCCTGAAGATCGCGCGCGACGTGAACTCGGCGACGTATCAGTCGTTCGGCGCATTCGGCATCGCCGCGCTGTTGTACCTGTTCATTTCTTTCACGCTCGTGTGGCTGTTCCGCCGCGCAGAGCGCCGCTGGCTCGCATACCTGCGACCGCAAGGCAAGTGAGCCCGCTAGAGGTTATTAGATGAATTCCCAGAAGCAGAAGCTGTTCGTCGACTCCATCCACAAGAAGTACGGCGACAACGAAGTCCTCAAGGGCGTGTCCCTGAAAGCCAATGCAGGCGACGTGATCAGCGTGATCGGCTCGTCCGGATCGGGCAAGAGCACGATGCTGCGCTGCATTAACTTCCTCGAGCAGCCCAATGAAGGGCGCATCGTGGTGGATGGCGAGGAAGTCACCACGCGCGCGGACAAGCGCACGGGCGCACTTCACCCCGCCGACGCAAAGCAGCTCCAGCGCGTGCGCACCAAGCTTGCCATGGTGTTCCAGCACTTCAACCTGTGGTCGCACATGTCGGTGCTCGAGAACGTGATCGAGGCACCCGTGCACGTGCTGGGCCTGTCGCGCAAGGAAGCTGAAGATCGCGCGCGCACCTATCTTGAGAAGGTCGGTCTCGCGCCGCGCGTGGAGAAGCAATACCCCTCGCACCTCTCGGGCGGTCAGCAGCAGCGCGTGGCGATTGCCCGCGCGCTCGCCATGCACCCCGACGTCATGCTGTTCGACGAGCCGACCTCGGCGCTCGACCCCGAACTCGTGGGCGAAGTGCTCAAGGTCATGCAAAAGCTCGCCGAAGAAGGCCGCACGATGATTGTGGTCACACACGAAATGGGTTTCGCGCGCAACGTTTCGAACCACGTCATGTTCCTGCACAAGGGACTCGTGGAAGAGGAAGGCCAGCCGGCCGAGGTCTTCGCCAATCCGAAGAGCGAACGCCTGCGCCAGTTCCTTTCAGGCAGCCTCAAGTAAGACGACCCACGGGTCGCCGCCTTTCGGCGATGTAGTAAAAGTAGTTTTACAAGGCGCTTACAGCGCCTTTTCTTTTTGGACCTTCACCCCTCGAAAAACCGTCCGTTTACGCTAAAAAACGGCGTTTTTTGCACTACTCCTTGTGAAATCCCTCGTCAATAGTGGCAATCCTGAACTCAGCCATTCGATTGACGTGAGTCCCTTGTCCCGCAAGGTTTTCGACCTAGTTGTAGTACCTCTCTGACCACCATCCAGGAAGACCATATTGCAATTTGACGACATCCCGGGGAGCGAGCACGAATTAGTTCGCCAGCGCGGACCTTTTTTGCTAAATTAGTAACCAAAGTAGCAAAACAAAGTTCATTAAAAGTAGTTTCACTTCAAAAAGAACGGGAGATGCCAGTCAACCAGGGGACCTGCAAGACGACCCAGCCCGGGTCATGCAGCGGCACCAGCCCGTACGCCGGTCCTCGGGGTAATTCTCCCTTACGCGACGATTTCTGTTCGCAGCGCCGCCAAGCGCACGGACGTCTTTCGCAGTACTAAGGTTGACTCTTTGACAGGGTATGGAGGAGAAGATGAAGAAAGCTTTGCTCGCCGCAGCATTGATGTCGGCTGGCGTGGTCGCGCATGCACAAAGCAGCGTGACGCTGTATGGCCGCCTCGACATGGGTATTGCGTATATGAACGGCATCGGTGCTGGTGTTAGCACCACCCCCGGCAGCATCGGCGCGGCTACCCACGGCTCCAGCCAGGTTCAGCTCGAAAGCGGCTACTGGGGCACCAGCCTCTGGGGCATGAAGGGCGTTGAAGACATCGGTGGCGGCAACAAGGTTCTCTTCCACCTGGAAGGCAGCTTCAGCACCGCCAACGGCTCGCTCGGCTCGGCCGGCTCGATCTG
>DATBXG010000875.1:0-25160 GCA_036514415.1 Paraburkholderia sp. | reverse complement strand
CGTCCGCTTGCGTCATGGCGGCGAGCCGCTGCCATGCGCGATAAAGGGTGTCGGGCCGCCCGAAACCGCCCGCCTTGGTGACGACGGGCAGGATGCGCGACGCCTCGGCGGCGGCCATGAGCGGCACGCCGTTTTCGATTTCTTCGATCACGCGCAGCGTAGTGACGCCCATGGCCGCGAGCAGCGCGCGCGCCGTTTCGCCGCCCGTGGCGATCAGCGCGGCTGCGTGCGCGGCGGCTGGGGCGAGGCACTCCGCGAGCTGGCGGGCAAGTAGTTCGCCGTCGCCGGCCAGCACGCGCTCGGCCTGGCTCAAGGCGACCACCGCGTGGCGGCCGCGCATGAGCGCGTTCGTGACGCGGGTGCCGAGCGTGAGCGACTCGAGGCTCACCGGGTCGAGCAGCGCAACGACGTCGACGTCGAAGACATCGAAGGCATCGCCCGCGTTAGCGCGCAGGGTGGCGACCTGTTCGTGCGAGACGCTCGACATGCTGCCCACCACCGCGAGAACGCCGCGTGGGTGCTGCGCGATCGTTGTTGGCACAACGTGTTGAGGGAGCGCTGTGCTTTGCTGCCTGTTTACGTTCGTCAGCCTGGCGATCAACGTCTGCGCGAGTCCTGCCGAGCCGACCCAGAACACGCCGTCGAGCGTGGCGGACGCCTCGGCCAGCATGGCGAGGTCGGCGTCCGTTTCGCTGTCGCAGACCACGGCCTCGTACTTTGCGCCGCGCAAGGCTTCGAGCCGCGCGCGCAGCGGCGCCGCGCCTTCGCGCACCGCTTGCAGGCCGATATGCGCGACCTGTAGCCCCGCGCCCGCGAGCATCGAAGGCAGATGGCCCGTGCCGCCGATACTTTCGTTGCGCCAGACTTCGGTCGCCTCGACGGGCGTGCCGTTCACGAGGAGGCAACCGTCGCGCGTGGTGCGGCCGGCTTCCGGCAGCGCGGGCGCCATGATCGCCATGCCCGCGTGTGCCGCGAGCGCGGCCACTTCCGCGGCGACGTTGCCGCGCAGCGTCGAATCGATCTTCTTGTAGAGCCTCCGGCCGGCCGCGTGCGCGTGCCACGCCTGTGCGTTCGCGCTCGCGGCTTGTGCTGGCGAGGCGCGGCGCGTGTCGGTGTCGATCGCGAGCACGTCGGCGTCGGTTGCGCCGCCGTTCGTTGTCGCGGCGTTCAGGCAGACCACGCTGGCAAGGCCGCGATGCGTGCTCTTCACGGCGCAGTCGGCCGTGCCGGAGAGATCGTCTCCGAGTATCAGCAGGCGCACGTTGCGGGTGGTGGGGGTGTTCATGGCAGCAGACGGCTGTAGATCGCCTTGATGTCGTCGAGGCTCAGCGCCTTGGGGTTGTTGCCGAGCAGGCGCTTGACCTTGGCGGCTGCAACGGCGAGCGCGTCGAGATCTGTCTCCGATACGCCGAACTGCCGCAGGTCCTGCGGGATCGCGAGCGCCGCGGTCCATTCGCGCAGGCGCGCGAGAAACTTCTCGGCAGCTGCCTGATCGCTGTCGTCGTGCTGCGCGATGCCCAGCGCGTGCGCGACGGTCGCGAGGCGGCCGACGATCGCGTCGAGATTGAACGCCATCACGTGCGGCAGCAGCATCGAGTTGGCCACGCCGTGCGTGATGTTGAACATGCCACCGAGCGGGTAGGCGAGTGCGTGCACGGCCGCTGTACCTGCGGCGGTCAGCGCAAGGCCGCCGTACATCGAGCCGAGCAGCATGGCTTCGCGCGCTTTCAGCGAGTGGCCGTTTTCATAGGCTTCGAGCAGGTTCGCGCCGATCAGGCGCATGGATTCCATCGCGAACATGTCGCTGATGGGATTCGCCTTGGTCGAGATATACGATTCGAGCGCATGAATGAACGCGTCCATGCCCGTTGCGGCCGTGATGGGCTTAGGCAGGTCGAGCGTGAGCGTGGCGTCGAGTATCACGAGCTGCGGCAGCAGATGGCGGCTCACGATGCCGACTTTCAACGCTTCGTCGGGCAGCGTGACGATGGCGTTGGGCGTGACCTCGGACCCGGTGCCAGCCGTGGTCGGCACGAGAATGAGCGGCACCCCCGGCGTTTTGATCAGGTCGATGCCGAGCCACTCGCGCAGCGGCTGCGCGTTCGTGAGACGCACGGCGAAGAGTTTTGCCGCATCGAGCACGCTGCCGCCGCCGATCGAGAGCACCGCGTCGGGCGCGAACGGCTCGATCTGGCCGCGCAACACCGTTTCCACGTTCTCGATGGTCGGCTCGGGCTGCACGTCGCGCACGATCAATGTTTCGATGTCCTTTGCTTCGAGCGCCGCCACCACGCGCGCCGCTACCCCGTTTTCCTCCATCACCGGTTGCGTGATGAACGCAATGCGGCGAACCGGGCGGTCGAGCAGGGCGAGCTTTTCGGGCAACTGGTCGAGGCTGTTGGCGCCGTGCACGACGTGCTTGACGGTCTGGAAGTGATAGACGGGGTTCATGTCGTAAGTCTCGGTTTCGGTCTTGCGGGGGGCGATCGTTCGGGATGCGGTCGTGGCTTCAGGCGACGCGCGGGTAGATTTCGAGCGCCTTTGCGAGGCGTTCGCGCGTGGCGGCGTCGAGCGGCTGCGCGGGCGAGCGCGCCGGGCCGGCGGGCATCCCGAGCATGGCGGCCGCGGTCTTGAGCACGACCGGCATGGTGCCCAGCGCGAAGGCGTCGCGCAGCGCGCGCAACGATTCCTGGGCGCGGCGCGCCGCATCGATCTCGCCGGCCTGGAAGTGATTCCAGATCGACATCACGACGCCCGGCACGGCGTTGGTCGTGGCGGCAACGGCGCCGTCGCCGCCTGCGATCAGCGACCAGAGGATCATCGAATCGGTGCCCGTGAATACGGCGAAATCGTCGCGGCGCAGGTTGATCAGCTGCAGCAGGCGGTCGAAGTCGCCGCCGCTGTCCTTGATGCCGCGAATGTTCGGAATTTCGGCGAGACGGCGCACGGTGTCGATGGTGAGCGTCACGCCTGCCTTGGCCGGAATTGTGTAGAGCATCACCGGCAGCGGCGTGGCGCGCGCGATGCGCTCGTAGTGCGTGAACAGTTCGGGCTGCGAAGCACCGTTGAAATACGGCGTGATGACGGAGACGGCGTCGACGCCCGTGTCCTGCATCTTGCTGTTCAGTTCGATCACGTCGCGCGTGGCGTAAGCGCCGGTGCCCGCGATCACGGGCACGCGCGAGCGCGCCTGATCCACGGCGATGCGCGCGATGCGCAGCTTTTCCGCCTCGGAAAGCGCGATGAATTCGCCGTTGGTGCCGAGCACGAAAAGCGCGTGCACGCCAGCGCCGATCAGGCGCTCGACGAGCGTGCGCAGGCCGGCTTCGTCGACTTCCTCGTCGGCGGTCATCGGGGTGATGAGGGCGGGGATGATGCCCCGGAAATTCACTGCCATGTTCGTTCTCCACTTCGCCGAAGGACAACGCCGCGTCGTCCCCGGGCCTGGCCGCGCGATGGGGCGCGCCGCCGCTGTTTGTCTGCTGGTTTGCCTGCTAGAACCGGTGACGCAGCCCCAGTGCCGCGACGATCTGATGCGAGTTGCTCGAGGCCGTGATCGGCCAGAGCGCCGCCACCGCCGCCTTGCCGGTCGAGTCGGTGCCGCTTGCGCTCTGGTACGCGGCCGTCAGGTACACATCGGTGCGCTTGGAAAACAGATAGTCGCCGCCGATGTTGGCCTGGTTGTAGTGCGCGTCGCCCGCGCCGTGGCTGTTCGTGTATGCATACGCTACGCCCATCAGGAACGCTGGCGTGAACTGGTAGCTGAAGTTCACTTCGGCGTTGTCGAAGACCGCCGTTTTTCCACGGTAGGCGGCGATGGGTGCGGACGCCGCGCCCGAGCCGAGGTCCTCGAAACGCGAGTTCGAGTACACGAGGCCGAGCTTCGCGTTGCCGAACGTGTAGTTGCCCGCCACGGAGGCCACTTGCTGCGAGCGCGCCGACGTGTAGCCCGAAAAGATCGGCGAGTTGTTCGGCGAAATGGGCGCGGCGCCGGCGGTGCCGTCCCAGAGCGCGGTGTTGGGGCGCGAGGTGTTGATGTACGACGCGGCCAGCGCGAGCGGCCCTTGCGTGTAGCCCGCCGCGAGGCTCCAGATGCGGTTGTTGTTGAAGGCGCCCGGCGTGCCGCCGAAGCTGAACAGTGCGCCGCCGCGCAAGCCGTGATAGCTCTGGCTCAGGAACTTGATGCTGTTGCTGACGCGCGAATTCACGTACAGGTTGTCGGTGTCGCCCGGATGCGCGCCGATGCCGCCCGCCCATTGATTCGCCGCGACGAGCGGGCCGACGAAATCGGCGGAAGGCTCGTTCTGGCGGCCGAGCGTGACGCTGCCGAACGGCGTGGCCGCACCTACCCAGGCCGCGCGGCCGAACATGCGGCCGTTCTGGCCCAGCGCGCCCGTGGTGCTGCTGAAACCGTTTTCCAGCTGGAAGATGGCCGCATACCCGCCGCCCAGATCTTCGGCGCCCTTGAGGCCCCAGCGGCTGCCGGACTCGACGCCGCTCGACATCTGGTAGTTCGCCGAACCCTTCTGGTTGTTCGTGTACATGAGCGACGTGTCGATCAAACCGTATAGGGTGACGCTGCTTTGCGCGTGTGCGCCGATCGCGGCGCCCAGCAAGCCAAGCATGGCGGTGGTCCTTCTCATCGTTTATTGTCTCCGGCTAGGTGAGTTATTTGACTGATTCGATCAAATTTGGGCGGGTTTCACGCACCTGGTGACCCGATGTTGATCGGTTGAGTCATATTATTTGAGCGAAACGATCGATTCAACAGAGGGAAAACCCTTAATTTGATCGAATCGATCATTTTTCGGAGCCGTTGTCATTCGAGGAGTGGGATGAATTGTCTCCGCGCCGCGGAGACAATTCGCCTGAGGGGCGACCGGTTCTTGCGCGTTGCCCCCGATGGTTCCGGCTGGGCGAGGTTTGCGGTAACGTGCCCATTCCCAGACGAAAAACGCCCTTTGAGATTGCGCGACGATCCCGGCAAGTAGCGTCTGCCGTTTGCACACAAAAACTGGAGGAGAGAAGCACATGACGAAGCGAGTGATTGTGACGGGAGGTAGCGGCCTCGCCGGAAAATGGGTGGTGGAGGACCTGGTCCAGCGCGGCTACGAAGTGCTGAATCTGGATCGCGTGCCCATGCCGCAGCGAACGGCGCGCACGCTGATCGCGGACATCACCGACGCCGGCCAGGTTTTCAATGCAATCGCCTCGACCACCGCGCCGGTGGAATTCGCCGACGACCTGGAGCCGAAACCGATCGACGCGATCGTTCACTTTGCAGCGATCCCGCGCATCATGCTGACGACCGACAACGAGGTCTACCGCATCAACGTGATGGGCACGTACAACATTCTGGACGCGGCTTCGAAGCTGGGCGTTCGCAAGGTGATCGTGGCGTCGAGTGAGACGACTTATGGCGTGGTGTTCGCCCGCCGGCATCGCGATCCTGCGTACTTTCCGCTCGACGAGAACTATCCGGTGGACCCGATCGACAGCTACGCGACGTCGAAAGTAGTCAACGAGGTGACGGCGAAAGCATTCCAGGCGCGCACGGGTTCGGACATCTACTGCTTTCGCATTGGCAACGTGCTCGATCCCGACGACTACGCGAAGTTCTCCACATGGCTCAAGGACCCCGCGCTGCGCAAGCGCATTGCGTGGAGCTATATCGACGGGCGAGACCTCGCCAACGCGTGCAGGCTGGCGATCGAAACGGACGGGCTCGGCTTCGAGATCATGAACGTCGCTGCGGACGATGTGTCTTCAGACCTGCCGACCCAGGTGCTGCTGGACCGGTACTATCCCGGCGTGCCGGTCAAGAAGGCGCTCGGCGAGTTCGAGACGCTGCTCAGCAACGAAAAGCTCAAACGTCTGCTCGGCTGGCGGCAGCAGCACTACTGGCGCGACGAGGTCAAACGCTTCAACCCTTAGGCCAGGCAGGACGATCCGATGACGCGCCTTGACAGCCCGATCGATGCGGCCCGCCTCGACGACGAATGGCTCGAAGCGGACGGCGCCGGCGGATTCGCATCGGGCACGGCCGGCACCGCGCGTACGCGCCGCTACCACGCACTGCTGCTCGCGGCGACGCAGCCGCCCACCGGCCGCGTGGTGCTCGTCAACGGCATCGAGGCGTGGCTCGAGTACGGGGGTCGCAAGACTGCGCTGACGATGCAGCGCTACGCCCCCGATCTGCTCTCTCCCGATACTTCCGGGCGCATTGCGAGCTTCGACACGTCGCCGTGGCCGACATGGCGCTACCGGCTGGACGACGGCGCCGTGCTCACCGCGGAAGTATTCGCTGCAAAGGCGAGTCGCGAGACCGTGCTGCGCTGGCGTCTCGAAGCAGCGTCCGGGGCCGGGGCCGATGCAACCGCGCCCACGCTGAAAGTGCGCCTACTGATATCGGGCCGCGACTACCACGCGCTGCACTACGAGAACCCGGCGTTCGTGTTCGATGCCCGGATCGACGGCGAGCGGGTGCGTTGGCAACCGTACGGCGATCTTCCTGCGATCGTCGCCCACTCGAACGGCAGCTATGCGCATGCGCCGGACTGGTACCGCAACTTCTGCTATGTGCGTGAACGAGAGCGCGGTCTGGACTGCACGGAAGATCTCGCGACGCCCGGCGTGTTCTCCTTCGATCTCGGCAAGGGCGACGCCGTGATCCTGTTGCGCGCGCAACGACTTCCTGAGTCGGCCAATGCCGTGCGTGAGGCGAGCGAGAGCGCGGCGAGCCGCGCCGTGCTGCTCGCCGGCTTCGAGGCATTGCGCCGGACGGCGCGCGGCTCGCGCCTGGCGTGCTCGGCAGATGCCTACGTCGTCACGCGCGGCGATGGCCGCACGATCGTCGCGGGCTACCCCTGGTTCTCCGACTGGGGCCGCGACACGTTCATCGCGATGCGTGGCCTGTTGCTCGCGAATGGCCGCTACGAAGAGGCGGGCGCGATCCAGCTCGAATGGGCGTCGACGGTCTCCGAAGGCATGTTGCCGAATCGTTTTCCCGACGCCGGCGGCGCGCCCGAATACAACTCGGTCGACGCATCGCTGTGGTTCGTCGTCGCAGTGCACGATTATTTCGCCGCCGCGAACGTGCCGGACGCGGCGCGGCGCGTGCTGCAAGGCGCAGTCGACGCGATCCTCGACGCCTATGCGCGCGGCACGCGCTACCAGATCGCCGCCGATCCGCGCGATGGATTGCTGCGCGCCGGCGTGCCGGGCGTGCAGCTCACCTGGATGGATGCGAAGGCGGGCGACTGGGTCGTCACGCCGCGCATCGGCAAGCCGGTCGAAATTCAGGCGCTGTGGATCAACGCGCTACGCATTGCCGGCACATGGGATACGCGCTGGCGCGAACTCGAAGCGCGCGCCAGCGCTGCGTTCGCCGGGCGCTTCGTCGATCCGTCGACGGGCGCGCTATTCGACGTGATCGACGTCGATCACATGGCGGGCGCCGTCGATCGCTCGATCCGGCCGAACCAGATCTTCGCGATCGGCGGTCTGCCGTTCGCGCTGCTCGAAGGCGACGCGGCGCGCGCGGTCGTCGCGCAGGTTCAAACGCATCTGCTCACACCCATGGGGTTGCGTACGCTCGCGCCGTCGGACCCCGCTTATCGCGGGCGCTACCGGGGCGGCGTGCTGGAGCGCGACGGCGCGTATCATCAGGGCACCGTCTGGCCCTGGCTGCTCGGGCCCTTCGTGGATGCGTGGCTGCGCGTCAACGGCGATACCGCCGCGCAACGCGCGCATGCGCACGCGTGTTTCGTCGCGCCGCTGCTCGCGCATCTCGACCGTGCGGGGTTCGACCACGTTTCCGAAGTCGCCGATGGAGACGCGCCGCACCAGCCGGGCGGCGCACCGTTCCAGGCGTGGTCGCTCGGCGAACTGCTGCGCGTGCTCAAACGCCTCGGCGACCCGGTCTAGACCGGGCCCATCCGCTGCGCCGCCTGGCTGAGGGCAAACCGCGCTAGCATGTGACTCTCGACGCGTTCGCGCGCCGCGCGATACTGGAAGGAGATGCCCATGCTGCAGCGCGCCGCCGGCCTCATCCACACGGTTGAAGGCCAACGCCTGTACTCGAGCGACTATGCCCGCTGGCAACGCTGGGGCCCGTACCTGAGCGAGCGCCAGTGGGGCACGGTGCGCGAGGACTATAGCGAGCACGGCACCGCGTGGGACTACTTTCCGCACGATCACGCGCGCATGCGCGCCTATCGCTGGGGCGAGGACGGCCTGGCCGGTTTTGCCGACGAGCGGCTCAACTGGTGCTTCTCGGTCGCGCTGTGGAACGGCAGCGATCCGATCCTGAAGGAGCGTCTGTTCGGCCTCACGAATGAAGAGGGCAATCACGGCGAGGACGTGAAGGAGCTGTACTTCTACCTCGACAGCACGCCGACGCATTCGTACATGCGCATGCTCTACAAGTACCCGCAGGCCGCGTTTCCCTACCAGGACCTGATCGACGAGAACGCACGGCGCGGTGCCGGCTCGCCCGAGTACGAAATCCTCGATACCGGTGCATTCGACGACGGGTGTTATTTCGATGTGCAGATCGAATATGCGAAGCACACGCCGGATGACATCGTCATGCGCGTGACGGTTGAAAACCGCGCGGGGCAGCACGCGTCGATCGACGTGCTGCCGCAGATCTGGGCGCGCAATACGTGGTCGTGGAAGGCCGCGGGCAGCAAGCCGTCGCTCGCGCTCGTCTCGTCGTCGGGCGGCGAGCATGTGGTCGCGCACTGCGGCTCCGATAATTCGCACGAGCCGCTCGTCGTGACGGCCGCGTCGAAGGAGGGTGCGGGCGTCGAGTGGCTCTTCTGCGAGAACGACACCAATGTGCAGCGGCTATTCGGCGTGGGCGGTGCCGGTCCGTTCAAGGATGGCATCAACGACTATGTCGTGCATGGCCGCAACGACGCGATCCGCCGCGACGCCGGCACGAAGGCGGCTGCGCACGTTCATCTGGACCTCGCGGCGCACGGACATGCCGTCGTCACGCTGCGCTGGCGGTCGATGTCCGCGCCCAAAGAGGAGGTGCCGCTCGACATCGACAAGCTGTTCGCGCAGCGCATCGCCGAAGCGGACGCGTTCTACGACGCCTTGCAGCACGACATCGAGAGCGCCGACGCGCGACTCGTGCAGCGCCAGGCGCTCGCGGGCATGCTGTGGTCGAAGCAGTACTACCAGTACGACGTGAACCGCTGGATCGAAGGCGACCCGCTGCAGCCAACACCGCCCGCGGGACGCCAGCGCGGGCGCAATGGCGACTGGCGGCATCTGTGCAACGCGGACATCCTCTCGATGCCGGACAAGTGGGAGTACCCGTGGTACGCGTCATGGGACCTCGCGTTTCAGGCGGCCGCGTTCGCGCTGGTCGATCCGATGTTCGCGAAGAAGCAGATGCTGCTGCTGGTGAAGGACCGCTATCAGCATCCGAACGGCCAGCTGCCGGCCTACGAATGGGCGTTCGGCGACGCGAATCCGCCGGTGCACGCGTGGGCGGCGTGGCGCGTGTACGAAATCGACCGCTCGATCACCGGCAAGGCGGACCGGGAATTTCTCGAGCTGATCTTCCATAAGCTGCTGTTGAATTTTTCCTGGTGGGTGAACCGCAAGGATGCGGACGGCCACAACATCTTCCAGGGCGGCTTTCTCGGACTCGACAACGTCGGCATCTTCGACCGTTCGTCGCCGCTGCCGACGGGCGGCCACATCGATCAGGCGGACGGCACTGCATGGATGGCCGCTTACGCGCTCGACCTGATGCGCATTGCGCTCGAACTCGCGTCTGCGAACCACGTGTTCGTCGACATCGGCGTGAAGTTCTTCGAGCACTTCCTGTACATCGCGGGCGCGGTGAGTTGCGACGACGGCTGCGATACGGGCCTGTGGGACAGCGTCGACGAATTCTTCTACGACAAGCTCAGACTGCCGGACGGCACCAGCGTGCCGCTACGCATGCGCTCGATCGTCGGGCTGATTCCCTTCTTCGCGGTGCGCGTGCTCGAGGAGCGGGTGCACGGCGGCCTGCCGGGATTGCGCGACCGGCTCGTCTGGTTCCTCCAGCACCGACCCGACCTTGCCCGGCTCGTCTCGCGCTGGAACGAGCCGGGCAAGGGCAACGCGCTGCTGCTCTCGCTATTGCGCGGGCACCGGATGAAGGCGCTCCTGCGCCGCGTGCTCGACGAAGCCGAGTTCCTCTCGGACCATGGCGTGCGCGCGCTATCGCGCACCCACCTCGAAACGCCTTTCGTTTACCGTCACAACGGCTGCAACTTCTCCGTCAAATACCTTCCCGCCGAATCGGATACGCGCGTGTTCGGCGGCAATTCGAACTGGCGTGGTCCGGTGTGGATGCCGGTCAACTATTTGCTGATCGAGTCGCTGTACGAATTCCACCGCTATTACGGCGATGACTTTCTCGTCGAATATCCGACCGGCTCGGGCAAGAAGCTGTCGCTCGAGCAGATCGCCGACGAGCTTGCCCACCGCGTCACGACGCTCTTCCTGCTCGACCGCAACAACGAGCGCCCTGTCATGGGTGCCTACCCGCTGCTGCAGGCCGATCCGCGTTGCCGCGATCTCGTGCTGTTTCACGAGTACTTTCACGGTGACAACGGACGCGGCGTCGGCGCATCGCACCAGACCGGCTGGACAGGGCTCGTCGCGCTGATGCTGCAGCCGCGCATGATGAGTCCGTCGGGCAGCGTGCCGGTGGCGGGCGAGATCGAGGAGGTGGCGGCGCTCAAGTGAGGGCGTTGCGCGCCCTCACGAGATTTGCGTGACCCATTGGCTTCGCCATTCGGGCGCGTCGAAGGGCTCCGAGAAATACTGGGTCTCGTGGACGACCTTGGCGTTCCGGAACGCCATGATGCTTACCGTGCAGGTTGCCCGCCCGTTGTACAAAATGATGTACTCCGTCACCCACAGTGTCCCGTTTCCTTGAATTCTCCTTACATCGAAGCCCGATGGCTTGTCGGGATGATGGCTTCGCAGCGCCTGCAAATTGGCTCGCCCGACAATTCGCTCGCCTGATTGAGGGTAGTCACAGATCGCGTTGTCATCGTAGATGTCATGCTCGGCGTCCAGATCGCCGGCTGCCGATGCACGCCAGTGGGCGTCCAGGGCTTCACGTATGCGTGCTTCCTCCATGGCGTGCCTCCGCGCGGGTTCGATGGTTACCTTGCACTGTAGACCAGGAAACACGGCAGTTCGCGCAGCGCCGATCGCGCGCACACCGCCGTTCGCGATTTCCTCGATGCCGGAGATCGATCTTCGCTGAAGGGCTTGTTCCCGGAATTTTTTCCAGGGAGAATTTGCGCTGATGGAATGTCAGGTGCAAGCGGTCCGGTCACTCGCCGGCGCTCTGGCACTATCCACGTCCCGGCGAAGGCCAGCATCGACGCTGGCTGCACGCGATCAGAAGCATCGCGGCGGACAGATCAGACACTTATCGGGCAAGGGCGTCCGGAGCAGTAGTCATCCCGGATAACGACTCATGCTGAGACGCATCTTTTTCGAACTCACCCGTGTTTTCGTGCCGGCGCAGCGAAGTACCGACTTTCCTGCGCTGAACCCGTACCCATGCTGTGACATGGCGTCCGTCGCTCTCGATGAAGCCAGCACGGGCAGCGAAAGCGGTCTGCCCCGATTGCGTGACTGCGCAGGAACGCGTTCGGCCCGTTCGCGTCGTCGCGTCTGGAGACCTCGCGAAGTGCGTCGCGTAGCACGCCCGTGCGAATAGTCACCGTTTCGTAATCTGCCGGGGCTAGAGCCTGCAATTTTCGAGCTTGTAGCGCGAGGGGGACTTGCCGCTGTTCTCGAGAAAGAAGCGCGAGAATGCCGAGGGCGATGAAAAGCCGAGATAGTCGCTCACTGCGGCAACCGAAATATCGGCTAGCGGCAGCAGGCGCCGCGCCTCCACGAGCCGTGCATGGGCGAGGATGGCCTGGAAGTTCGTCCCTTCGCTCTGCAAGCGGCGGTGCAGTGTCGAGCGGGAAATGCCGAGACGCTCGCAGACTTCCTCCATGGGGTTGGCAAATGGTTGACCGGAAGGCGACTCCCGCAGCATCTTCATCACGAAATCTTCGATTCTCGAAGAAAAGGAATGGCCGGAAAGAAAGCGGCTGATATCGGCATTGGCCTGTCCGCAGAGTATGTTTTCGGTGAATTCGTTATATTTTCGAAACGGTATGTCCGCCGAACCCGATTTCAAAAGCATCCTGTTCCGGCTTTGCCCGAATTGAACCTTCGCGCCGCAAAGATGCGATAGCTGGGGGGCGGGTGAAAAAGGCTTTCCGGTCAGCTCGATATGGGCGGAATACGGCTTGTCTTCGTCGTATTGCCCGGCCAGCCGGAGCAGCAGGAGAAAATTGTAAAAGGCGCTCGATGAGGTTCTGCCGGCGCCGTCCATGACGTATTCGAATTCGAAGGTCTGGCCGGCGCGCTTGATCTTCACGGTATCGACATTGCCGATCAGGACCCGGTAGCGCAGGAACTGGTCGAACGCCTTCGTCAACGTCGCGCAATTCGTGACGATTGCCAACAACGTGCTAATGGGCGCCCGAAAGGAATAATCGGAGAATATTTCGAGCCGCTCCGAAGCCTGAAGGCCAGGCTCAAGCAGATTGAGCATCGCAATGTGCTTGTGGGCAGGGATGCGGCCGCCCGGATGGGCGAGTTCGGCCTCCGTTATTCCGGTGAGGCGCGTGAAATCGTGCGGCGACATGCCATGTTCAACTGCAGATCTGAGCGAAAGTTGGGCAAGGACGTTCGAAACGGTTTTTTGGTCGGTCTTCATGAGAGACACCATGGAACGGAGAAACGCCGCCTCGGCTAACCGCAGTGATCCGGTGACTCTAGCATCCCTGGTTCAAACCTCAAACGGCCCGATGCGTGCGGATATTGGATACGCATAATCCAATGCACGGCCGGCCCGAATCCTTGCGACGACTTCGTAAACGGCATGCATGCCAATTGGAAACGGCAACTGCCGAAGGGCTAAGGCTTACCCTGATGCCGCGACGTAGGGTTAAGTTCCGCGACGCCACGATAAGCGCAACCGTTTCTCACGGTGATATCGTCATCGCGCTACGTAGGGCAATTCACTAAAAAAGCAGAAAAAAAATGTAGTCCGATTACGTCCCCGCACGTGCGGGCCGTAGATATCGCAATCGGAAAACCCAGGAGAGACATCGTGAGGAATGCGAAGAAAATCGCAATTGCTGTAGCCGGCGCATTGTGCGCCGGTTCCGCGGCGTACGCGGATCAGGCTGCTAGCAACGACGCATGGGGCGCCAGCCCATTTTCAATTCTGTCGAAGTTCTTTTCCCATGCTTCGGACGCTTCGGGCCAGTCACAGCCGGGCTCCGCCTGGAAAGAGAAAGGGGACCTGGCCGACATGCGCGCGGCCGTGCTGGTCTCCCAACTGACACTGGACGAAAAGATTCAGCTGGTACACGGAACGGGCATTCCGACCGTCGGTCTTGGCGGACCGTTTCCTTCGTGGGTGCAGGGCGCGGGCTACATCCCCGGCGTCAGTCGTCTGGGCATTCCTCCGCTGGCCACGGCGGATTCCGCCGGCGGCGTGAATGTGCAGAACGCCCATGCCACCGCCTTTCCTCCCCCGATTGCGCTCGCCTCGAGCTGGGACGTGACGCTCGCGGGGGCCTACGGGGCGCGTATTGCGCGCGAGCTGCGTGTGCTCGGTTACGCGGAAGGACTCGGCGGCGGGGTCAATCTCGCACGCGAGCCGCGTGATGGCCGCACGTTCGAGTACATGGGCGAAGACCCGGTTCTGGCCGGCACGATGAGCGCCGCGCGAACGATCGGAACGCAGTCGCAGAACGTGATCGCAACGGTCAAGCACTACGCGATGAACGACCAGGAAACGAACCGGATGACGAGCAATTCGGTGGTCGATGAAAGGACGATGCGCGAAACGGAGTTGCTGGCATTCGAGATCGCCGTGCGCGAGGGGCATCCTGGCAATGTGATGTGCTCGTACAACCTGGTCAATGGCGTGTACGCCTGCCAGAACCCGGATCTGCTGACGACCATCCTGAAGAACGAATGGGGATTCAAGGGCAAAGTCCAGTCGGACTGGACGGCCAACCACACTACGGTCGCCTCCGCGATGGCGGGGCTGGACGAGGAGCAGCCAGGCGATCTCGGCACGGCGGGTTCATCCTTTGGCATCCAGTCGTATTTCAGCAGTGCGCTCAAGAGCGCGGTCCAGGCGGGCACCGTCCCGGTTTCGCGTCTGAATGACATGGTCTTCCGCAAGCTTCGCACCATGATCGCCATGGGCATCATGGATAACCCGCCGACGCCCGGAGGCTCGGTCGACCAGACGGCCGGCAACCGTGACGCGCTGACCGTCGCGCGAGAATCGATGGTACTCCTGAAGAATGCGTCTGCAGCTGGCGGCAACCAGCCGGTCCTTCCGCTCGCGGCTGGCAGCCTGCAGTCGATCGTCGTAATCGGTGGTCATGCCGACGTCGGCGTGTTGTCGGGAGGCGGGTCTGGCGGCGTGCCCGCAGCCGACGGCAATGCGGTGTCGGGTTGCCAGTCAGGCAATCCGTTGCTTTCGTCGTGTGCGACCTGGTACAAGTCTTCGCCGTTCAGCGCCATCAAGGCGAAGGCGCCGCAGGCCACGGTGACGTACCTCGACGGCACGAACGCCGCGGCCGCGGCCAGCGCAGCGGCTAACGCCGATGTGGCGATCGTGTTCGCCACGCAGTGGGAGTCCGAGGGCACGGATCTGGCGAACCTGTCGCTGCCGGACAGCAAGGCCGACCCGAGCAACCAGAGTTACGACCAGAACGCGCTGATCAACGCGGTGGCCGCCAGGGCGAAGCGGACCATCATCGTGCTGGAGAACGGCAGTCCCGTCACGATGCCGTGGCTCGATAGCGTTCACGGCGTACTGGAGGCGTGGTATCCGGGTGTGCAAGGGGGGCAGGCCATTGCAGACATCCTGTTCGGCGACGTGAACCCGTCCGGCAAGCTTCCCATCACCTTCCCGCGGCAGGAAGCCGATCTTCCGCAGCCGACGATCGACGCCAACAATCTCAATGTCGTCTATAGCGAAGGACTCCTGATGGGATACCGCTGGTTCGATGCGAAGAACATCGATCCCTTGTTCCCCTTCGGCTACGGTCTCTCCTATACGAACTTCTCGTACTCGGGGCTCAGGACACATGCCGGTCATGGGGGCAACGTGACCGCCACCTTCACCGTCACCAACACCGGTTCGCGCGCCGGGTCCGAGGTTGCACAGGTCTACGCCACGCTGCCACCCGGATTGGGCGAGCCGCCGAAGCGTCTGGTGGGATGGGCGAGAGTCGACTTGCGCCCCGGACAGTCGCAACAGGTGAATGTCGTCATCCCGGCGCGTCGCCTCGCCACATGGAATGTCGCGACGCACGCGTGGCAGGTGCACAGCGGAAGCTACGAGATCCGGGCCGCGTCATCGTCACGTGACACGAATGCCTTGTCGGAACGTGTCTCCATTGGGGACATGCACTGAGTCGCAGGCGGCCTGGGAACCGCGAGGTGACCAGGCCTTTTGCACACTGCAGACGATGTGATCCGTTATCGGTACGCGGCGAACCGCGACGCCTTCAGGCGGTCGGCCTGGTTTGAGCGAGGGGCGAATCGGATCGTGCGGATTGTGCGATTTGCGAGTCGAGATTCGCCAGGTCGCCGCCGCTCCTTTGCTGCTCGATCCAGATCTGGCTATCGGGAAACCAGAAGGCGTTTTCGCGTGGCGGAACCACGAGCTTCACCGGCAGCGACGGATTGAAAACCTTCGACCACGCCGAGAGGTACGAAGGCGTCTTCATCAGATACCCGCAACTCGCGAGCAGCAGGCTCGCGACCAGTGCCTCGCGGCCGATGGCAAGCCCCGGATGTCCGCTGAAGTGCACGGGCTTCACGCCCGTCGCGAGCAGTCTGGCGGGCGCCACGTTGACGGGCACGGCGAACCCCCACTTCACGAAAAAATCGAGGAATGCCTGCTCGTCGCTGGACACGAAGATGTTCGTCAGATGCGGCTCGGCGGCGAGTGTTTTCTCGACCATACGGCAAAGCGCATCCCATTCGATGGTATGCGCTTCGTATTTCTTGTCGGTGCCGCGAAAATGCACGCCTAGCGTCGATGCGCCAATGCCGAGTCGTTGGCGTATGTCCTCGACTTCCGTGAGGATCGCCGCTGTCGGCCGATAGTTCGACAGGAACACGCTGCTCGCCCGCTTGAGTTCGAGGCCCAACTCGTAACGGCGAAAGCCCAGATCGCTGAGATCGCTCACGATTGACGTTCGCAAACGCCGGCCTGCGGGCGGCACGGGCGACGGCGCGATGTTATCAAAGCATTCGCCAAGCCAGTCCACCTTGCCTTGCGCATCGCCATAGCTGCCGCCGCGCGCGGAAATCACGGGTGTCAAATGCCTTTCATCGCAATACAGGAGGCAGCACAGCACGATCTGCATCACGGAGAAAAAGCCTGAATTCGCGCGGATCTCGATGACGAAGTAACCACGGTTCATGCGCTGCCGCGCATGCAGGGAAAGGCGTGCGGGCGTGTTGAGCGTGTTCTTGAAACTTTCGCTCTGCCGGATCTGCCTTGCGATGTCGATCAAATTGCCGATCATGCCACGTCTCTCCTGTCGCCGGTGACGTAGCCCGGCAGTCCAGCGGTGGTCAGAGGATTCAGGCGCCGGCGCGGTGAAAACGCCGTTCATGCAGGCATGCGCTGCATGCTTCTTAAATCTGATGAAACAGGTTGCCGGCTCCGCATGGCCTGCGCCGGCGAAAAGACGTGCGGCATCACCCGCGATCATATCGGGAATCGAATCGCATGGTCGAGTGTGGAAAGCGAGATTCTGCGCGACGCCGAACATTTCGTTGCGCGGGATACGAGGCGCGCGGGAAAGCACGCCAGGCGTGATCGCATAGGACCAAGGTCCTATGGTCTGCGTCCCATTGCGGTGCCACGCTGCGAAAAAACCCGCGCCGGTTCCGGGCTGGCGCAGCGGCACCTGATCGCCCCAGGGGGACTGCCATGCTGTTCCGAACGAATTCATCTATCCCTGTCGCGTGCTGCGGTGCGCTTTGCGTCGCGGTCATCGGCTTGTGCTGGGTGCCCACGTGCCGCGCGGACGAGTCGAACGCCCCGGCGAGCGCCCCAGCCGTGCCAAGCGGCGCCTCGATCGACACGGAAAGCGGTACCATCAGTCTGATCGACCAGAAGAACGCACTCATCGTCGTCACCGTGCCGGGCCACGATGACCTGAGCTTCAGTGTGAAAGATCACCGCGACGTGCTCAACGTGGTCAAGGTCGGCGACAAACTAACGACGCGCTTTATGGAACCGTACGTGACCGCGTTGACGCCCGCTCAGGGCGTGACGCTCACACATTTGAAGCACACGGCAAAGGTGACCCAGCATTCGTCGGGCGCCGACCAGGAGAACTTCCAGGTGCTTCGGGTCTTTAGCGGCGTGACGGAAGTCACCGGCATCGACCGCAAGCTCAACCTCCTGACCATCGAGGACAAATCAGGCACCGCCCGATCGGTTCGGGTAAGCCGCCCCGACCTCGTCGAAGTGATGTCGACGCTCAGACACCACAGCCGCGTGCGGATCATGTACGAATCGGAGATGACAATCGTCATCTCGCGTTAGCGGCGCCGCCTGCGCAACGCCCATCGGGGCGACTGAAACAGAGCGCCAGGCACCCGCCATCAAACCACCCCGAGCCACTCCTTCAACAGCGCGGCGCGTGACCGGCTCACCGGCACGACGCTGCGCTCGCCGTCGTCCATCACGAGGTTCACGCTGTCGTCGGCTTTGACGAGTTCGACCGCGTACGGCAGGTTCACGATGTGGCTGCGATGCACGCGCAGGAACGTGTTGCTGTCGAGGCGCAGCTCGAGGTCTGCGAGCGAGAGGTTGGAGAGGTAGCGATCGTCCTTCGTGACGATCGTCGTGTAGTGACCGTCGCCCTGAAAGCGTACGATGTCCTTCAGGTCGATCAGGATCACGCGGTTCTTGCGGTACACCGGAATCTTGAAGAGCCGCCGCGGCGGCGTGGGCGCGCCGGCAAGCGACTCCGCCGTTGGCTCGGTCGTTGGCTCGGTCGTGAGGTCGGTGAGGTCGTAAAAGATCATGCAGGTGCCGCATGTGCCGTTCATGTCCGACATGCGGGAAACCTTGAGCATGAGAATGCGGTCGGGAATGTTGATCATCATCGCGACCGGCGGCGGCGACTTCACCGGGCAGCCGCCGGCGTCGCGCGACTGCAGCAGGAAGCGCAGCTTGTCGCGGCTCTTCGCCGGATGCAGCTGGACGACGTCGATGCCGAACAGCTTGTCCTGGGCGACGCCGAGCGACTGTTCGCCGGCGGGCCCGAGAATCTGCAGCGCGACGTCGTTGAACGCGCTGACGCGCCCCTGCGCGTCCAGCCACACCACGCCTGGATTGAACTGCTCGAGGCGGTGCTGGAAGGTCTCGGCGCGGCGCGCGTCGGTGGTCGGCATGCTGTGCTCGAACGGTTTCATCCAGGGTTCTCCCCGATGCGGCCGCGGCGTTGTGCGCGGCGTCTAAGGCGGCGGGACGCTGCCTCCGTTTTATGACCTTTCCCCCTTTCACGCAAGTTTTCCGCCACCCCGCGCAGCCAGGACGCCGTTCGAGAAAACCCGTTGAATTGCTGCGTTGCATTGTGAAATCCTGACTTTCAGGACGATGCCAATAAGGAGACCAGTGTGATTCCCCGCCCATTCGAATACCACGCTCCACAAACCTTGTCCGAGGCGTTCGCGCTGCTCGGCGCGCATGGCGATACGGCGAAGCTGCTCGCGGGCGGCCACAGCCTGTTGCCGATGATGAAACTGCGCTTCGCGCAGCCCGAACATCTGATCGATCTTGGCGGGCTCGCGGAACTCAAGGGCATCCGCGAGGAAAACGGCACGCTGTGGATCGGCGCCATGACGACCGAGAACGAGCTGATCTGGTCCGCGCTGCTGCAATCGCGCTGTCCGCTCATCGTCGAGGGCGCGCGGCAGATCGGCGATCCGCAGGTTCGCTATCGGGGCACGCTGGGCGGCGATCTTTCGCACGGCGACCCCGGCAACGACCATCCCGCGCTGATGATCGCGCTCGATGCCTCGTTCGTGCTGCAAGGCGCAGCGGGTGAGCGCGTGGTGCCCGCCGACGGCTTTTTCGTCGGCACTTACGCGACGCTGCTCGAGCCAGACGAAATCATGACCGGCATCCGCATTCCGATCCCGCCGCCCGGCACCGGCTATTGCTACGCGAAGCTCAAGCGCAAGACCGGCGACTTCGCGACCGCGGCGGCGGCCGTCACATTGCGCCTTGGTGGCGGCAATGTCGAGCACGCACGCATTGCTCTGACGAATGTCGGCGACACGGTGATCCGCGCGGCGGACGCCGAGCGGGCGCTCGTCGGCAAGCCATTCGACGCACGCGCGCTCGACGAAGCGGCGCGGCTCGCGATGACGGCGTGCAATCCGGTGGAGGATTTGCGCGGCGACGCCGAATACAAGCGCGCGATGGCGGGCGAGATGGTCCGCCGGGCGCTCGACATGGCACACGAACGGGCCGCGAGCCCGGCACGCCCTTGACTCAGGGAGCACGCGAAATGGCCAGCAAAACCATGGTGTCGTTCAGCCTCAACGGCAGCGAGGTCGACGTCGTCGTCGAACCGCGCGAGCTGCTGATTCATACGCTGCGCGAAAAGTGCCAGCACACGGGCCCGCATATCGGTTGCGAGACGTCGCATTGCGGCGCCTGCACGGTCGATTTCAACGGCATGTCGGTGAAGTCGTGCACGCTGCTGACGGTGCAGGCACAGGGCGCTCAGGTCCGCACCGTCGAAGGGCTCGCCGAAGGCGGCACATTGCATGCGCTGCAGGAGGGCTTCATGCAGGAGCACGGTCTGCAATGCGGCTTCTGCACGCCGGGCATGCTGATGCGCGCATATCGCCTGCTCCAGGAGAACCCCGATCCCACGGAAGCGGAAATCCGCTACTGGATGGCGGGGAACCTGTGCCGCTGCACGGGCTATCAGAACATCGTGAAGGCCGTGCAATACGCGGCGCGCAAGCTGCGCGGCGAACCGGCCGAAACCTCGCATCCGCTCCTCGAAGCGGGCGCGGCGCACGCGCACTGAGCGCCGGGAGACACGTCATGGGCAATCAGGACGCCAATCTCGAACGTCTCGCCGCGCTCGAAGGCATGGGCTGTTCGCGCAAGCGCCGCGAAGACCCGCGCTTCATCCAGGGCAAGGGCAGTTACGTGGACGACATCAAGATGCCGGGCATGCTGTTCGGCGTGATGGTGCGCAGTCCCTACGCGCATGCGCGCGTGAAGCGCATCGACAAGTCGCGCGCGCTCGCGCATCCCGGCGTGCATGCGGTGCTCACCGCCGACGACCTCAAGCCGCTCAAGCTGCACTGGATGCCGACGCTCGCAGGCGACGTGCAGGCGGTGCTCGCCGACGAGAAAGTTTGCTTCCAGAATCAGGAAGTCGCATTCGTGGTGGCCGACGACCGCTACGTCGCCGCCGACGCGGCCGAACTCGTCGACGTCGAATACGAGGAACTGCCCGCGCTCGTCGATCCGATGAAGGCGCTCGAACCCGACGCGCCCGTGATTCGCGAGGACATCCGCGACAAGGACAGTGGCGCACACGGTGCGCGCAGGCATCCTAATCATATTTTCACGTGGACGATGGGCGATCGCGACAAGACGGATCGCATGTTCGAGAACGCGGAAGTCACGGTCAAGCAGGACATCGTGTATCCGCGCGTGCATCCGTGCCCGCTCGAAACCTGTGGCTGCGTCGCGTCGTTCGACAAGGTTCGCGGCGATCTCACGGTCTATATCACGTCGCAGGCGCCGCATGTCGTGCGCACCGTGGTCGGGCTGCTCTCGTCGATTCCGGAATCGAATATCCGCATCATTTCGCCCGATATCGGCGGCGGCTTCGGCAACAAGGTCGGCGTGTATCCGGGCTACGTGACGTCGATTGTTGCGTCCATCGTGCTGGGGCGTCCGGTCAAGTGGATCGAGTCGCGCAACGAGAACCTGTCGAGCACGGCGTTCGCGCGCGACTATCACATGACCGGCGAACTGGCCGCCGACAAGGACGGCCACATCAAGGCGCTGCGCGTGAATGTGGTGGCCGACCACGGCGCATTCGACGCGTGCGCCGATCCGACCAAGTGGCCCGCGGGCATGTTCCATGTGTGCACGGGTTCGTATGCGATCCCCAATGCGTTCGTGAGCGTCGACGGCGTGTACACGAACAAGTTTCCAGGCGGCGTTGCCTACCGCTGCTCGTTCCGCGTGACCGAGGCGGTCTACCTGATCGAGCGGATGGTGGACGTGCTCGCGCAGAAGCTCGGCATCGACAAGGCCGAGATCCGCTTGCGCAATTTCATCGGCAAGGACCAGTTCCCGTATACGACGCCGCTCGGCCTCGAATATGACTCGGGCGACTACGAAACCGCGCTGAAGAAGGTGCTGGCCGCCGTCGATTACGACGCGCTGCGCAAGGAGCAGGCGCAACGCCGCGCCGACCCGGATGCGGAGTGGCTCATGGGCATCGGCGTCGTGAACTTTACCGAGATCGTCGGGGCGGGGCCGTCGAAAATGTGTGACATCCTCGGCGTGGGCATGTTCGATTCATGCGAGATACGCGTGCATCCGGATGGCTCGGCCATCGCGCGCATGGGGACGATCACGCAGGGCCAGGGACACCAGACCACCTACGCACAAATCATTGCGTCGGAGGCTGGCATTCCTGCCTCGAAGATCACGGTGGAAGAGGGCGATACGGCCACGGCGCCATACGGACTCGGCACCTACGGCTCGCGTTCGACGCCTGTCGCGGGCGCCGCCGTCGCACGCGCCTCGCGCAAGATCCGCGAGAAAGCCCGCCGGATCGCCGCGCATCTGCTCGAAGCGAGTCCCGACGACGTCGAGTTCGATCTGGACCGCTTCGTGCTGAAGGGCTCGCCCGACCAGTTCAAGACCGTGAAGGAGGTGGCCTGGGCCGCCTACAACAACGTGCCAGAGGGGCTGGAGATGGGCCTCGAGGCGGTCGACTACTACGATCCGCCGAACTTCACGTTCCCGTTCGGCGCGTACGTGTGCGTGCTCGACATCAACCGCTACACCGGCGAGATACGCGTGCGCCGCTTCTACGCGCTCGACGACTGCGGCACGCGCATCAACCCGATGATCATCGAAGGGCAGATCCACGGCGGGCTGACCGAAGGCTTCGCCGTCGCGCTCGGCCAGGAGATGCCCTATGACGAGGCGGGCAATCTGCTCGGCGCGACGCTGCTCGACTACTTCGTGCCGACGGCCGTGGAAACGCCCCATTGGGAGACCGATTTCACCGTAACGCCTTCGCCACATCATCCGATCGGCGCAAAGGGCGTGGCCGAATCGCCGCACGTCGGCTCGATTCCGTGCTTCACGTCGGCCGTGGTCGATGCGTTCGCGCACCTGGGGGTCACGCATATGAACATGCCGCACAACGCGTACCGTGTCTGGCAGCAATGCCGCGAGCTGGGTCTGACGCGGTCTGCCTGACGCGGTCTGCCCGAGGCGGCCTGCCCGGGGCGAAGCACGTGCGAATCAGGAGTCCAGAATGAAAGTCGTACTCGACAAGGCCTTTCCGCTCGACACGAGCGCGGACCGTGCCTGGGAGCTGATGCAGGACATCGAGGCGGTGGCCGGCTGCATGCCGGGCGCGAAGATCACCGAGCGCGTGGACGATACGCACTACAAAGGCACCATCACGGTGCGGCTCGGCCCGGCGACGATGTCGTTCAAGGGCGATATCGAAGTGCTCGCGCTCGACGCCACCGCGCGCAGCCTGCATCTGCTCGGCAAGGGCACGGATTCGACGGGCGGCTCTGCCGCGACGATGGACCTCACGGCCGGCGTGCAGCCCAACGGCGAGACCAGCACGCTGGCCGGCAAGAGCGAAGTGACGATGAGCGGCAAGGCGGCCGCGTTGGGCGGGCGGCTCATGGGGCCCGTGTCGGAGCAATTGCTCAAGCAGTTCGTCGCGAACTTCGCGGCGCGGCTGGAGGCCATGGCGACGCCGCAAGCCGCGCAGGACCCTGACGCGGGCGCGAGCGGCACGTCTGACGCGACGACAGCACCTCCGGGTTCGCGGCCGGCTGCGGCGCGGCCCGCGCAAGCCGCCGAGCTGAACGGCATCGCATTCATATGGGCCATCGTCCGCGACTGGCTGCGCGGGCTCTTCTCGCGCAAGGCGCAAGATCGCTGAGGCGCGCCATGACGACGACCGACCGCATGCCGGATGTCCTCGCACTGCAGGCGAAGCTGGCGGGACACCGGTTCATCGTCGAGCGCAGCTTCGCGGCTGCGCTGTTGCTCGCGATGGAAATGCACCGCCCGCTGCTGCTGGAAGGCGAGGCGGGCGTCGGCAAGACCGAGGTCGCGAAGGCGCTGGCGCGCCTGCTCGACGTGCCGCTGATCCGGCTGCAATGCTATGAGGGGCTCGACGCACACGCGGCGCTCTATGAGTGGAACTACGTTCATCAACTGCTGGCGATCAAGCTCTTCGAGCAGGACGCGCGGCCTCTGCGCGACAAGGAGCAGGACATCTTCTCGGAGCGCTATCTGCTCAAGCGCCCGCTGCTCGAAGCCATTACGACCACGCCAGCGCCCGTCCTGCTGATCGACGAAATCGACCGCACCGACGAGGCGTTCGAGGCCTACCTGCTCGAACTGCTTTCGGATTTCCAGCTCTCCATTCCCGAGCTCGGCGTGATCCGCGCGACCGAGCGGCCCTATGTGATCCTGACCTCGAACGCCACGCGTGAGATCTCCGATGCGCTGCGTCGCCGCTGCCTCTACCAGTACGTCGACTATCCGACGTTCCAGCGCGAACTCATGATCGTGCGCACCCAGGTTCCCGAGGTGCCGGAGGCACTGGCGCGCCAGATCGTCGAATTCGTGCATGCGGTGCGCGAGATGGCGCTGCGCCGCAAGCCTGGCCTTGCGGAAACGCTCGACTGGGTGGCCGCGTTGCTGCGCCTCGGCGTGAGCGCGCTCGATGAAAACGGCGTAGACCGCGTGATGGATTCGCTCGCCGCGCTCGTGAAAACGCGCGAGGACCAGGCGAGTCTCACGCGGCCGGTTGTTGAAAAGCTGGTGGCATCATGCTGAGCGCCGTCGATAGCACCCTGCAGCACGATCTCGCCGATCGCCTCGCCGCGCGCTATGCGGGCTTCGCGGGCTGGCTGCGCGCCAACGCGTTCTGCGTAACGAGCGCGGACGTTGCCGCGACTCTGGAGGTGGTACGGCGCATGGGGCAGACCGACCGCGACGTGCTGCGCTGGAGCCTGCGTGCGCTGCTGTGCTCGCGTGCGCAGGAATGGCGACGCTTCGACGAATTGTTCGACGCGTATTTCGCCGCGCCGAACCGGCGCAAGCTCGTGGAGACCCGTGCTGGCGGCGCTGGCCCGCTCTCGCACGACGATGGAGCTTGCGGGCCGTCCGATGCGAGCGAGGGCACGCCGGTTTCGCTTGCAGGGCGCGGTGACGGCGCGGCGGGCGAGGGCGCCGCCGCGAACGAAGGCGCCGCGCTGGCCGAGTCGCTCGCGCATGCGGATTTCCGTCACCTGAACGATCGCGACGAACTCTTCGCCATCGACGCAGCGATCCGCCGCTTCGCCCAGCGCCTGCGCGGCATCGAAACGCGCCGCGAGCAGCGTGCGAGTCTCGGCCGCACGATCGATCTGCGCTGGACCCTGCGCCGCAGCGTGTCGCGCGGCGGGCTGCCGGTCGAACTCGGGTGGCGGCGCAAGCGCCGGCAGCGCCCGCGCATCGTTCTTCTGCTCGACGTGAGCCGCTCGATGAGCCTCTACAGCTTCTTTTTCCTGCGGCTCGCGCGCGTGCTGAGCGGGCGTTTGCCCGACGTCCACAGCTTCATTTTCCATACGCGGCTCGTCTGCGTGGACGAAGCGCTGCGCGATCCCGATCCGCGGCGCGCCCAGGAACGCCTGCACCTGATCTCCGAGGGCTGGGCTGGCGGGACGCGCATCGGCGAGAGTCTTGCCAGCTTCAACGAGCACTACGCTCCGCGCCT
>DATBXG010000874.1:0-3173 GCA_036514415.1 Paraburkholderia sp. | reverse complement strand
GAGGGCGGGCATGGGATGTGGCAGACTCGACTAAAATGACGGCGCCGCGCGGGTCGGCAGGCAAGACCTGGCAGCCTGGACAGACCAGAACGCGGTCCGCGGGTAGCGGGCCGCTGGCGGGCAAGCGCGTCGGAGCAACGGAAAACCGTGGAGAACGGCAGGGCGCGGGCACTTAACGCCGCCGGAGAAACGAACATCCGGCCAGGCGGGCCGCGACGGCCGCACGAATTAAACGCGTATTATCCGCTAAAAGCGCGGAATCACGCAGCAAGAGTTCATCTTTAATGGCAAAAAATCGCTTCAACCAGTCGTGGCTGCACGACCATATCAACGACCCGTACGTGAAAATGGCGCAGCGGGAGGGCTATCGCGCTCGCGCCGCGTACAAGCTGAAGGAAATCGACGAGCAGGACAAGCTGATCCGCCCGGGCATGGTGATCGTGGACCTCGGCGCGGCGCCGGGCAGCTGGAGCCAGTACGCGCGCAACAAGCTCGCGCTGGGCACGAAGCGCGATGACCAGCGGCAGGGCGGCATTGACGGCACGATCATCGCGCTCGACCTTCTGCCCATGGAGCCCATCGCCGACGTGCAGTTTCTGCAAGGCGACTTCCGCGAGGACGACGTCCTCGCACAACTGGAAGAATTGGTGGGCGGGCGCCCGGTCGATCTTGTAATTTCGGACATGGCGCCCAATCTCTCGGGGGTCGCGTCGGCCGACGCGGCACGTATCGAACACGTGTGCGACCTCGCGCTCGAGTTTTCGCAAAATCACCTGAAACCCGATGGGGCCCTTTTAGTCAAATGCTTCCACGGCAGCGGTTACAGCCAGATCGTCGAGAAGTTCAAGCAACAGTTCAAGGTCGTGGCCGCACGAAAACCGAAGGCTTCGCGTGATAAATCGTCCGAAACGTTTATATTGGGTAAACATCTGAAGCATCCCGGTTAAACGGGGCTCGATTGCGGTGCAAAAGGCGTAATCTGACCGCAAAATGGGTGCGAGACGCGGTCAGGACAAGGCGCCGCGGCTATTCCTGCGGTAGCGAAACGTTATGGCAGGGGCCCTTGTACTGGATTAGAATGCTTTGGTGGTGCAGCAAGGCAAATGTAGGCGCCCGTCTATGAGTGAAGGAGTGGTGCTTTGAACAACAACATGTTTTCGAAGGCAGCAGTGTGGCTTGTGATCGCACTGGTGCTGTTTACGGTGTTCAAGCAGTTCGACAAGCCCCGTGTCCAGGAAGGCGTTTCCTATTCGCAGTTCATGGACGACGCGAGAAATGGCAAGGTCAAGAGCGTCGTGGTGCAGGGGCGGAACCTCACGGTCACTCCGGCAGATGGCCAGAAATACCAGATCGTCTCCCCGGGCGACATCTGGATGGTCGGCGACCTGATGAAATACGGCGTGCAGGTGAGCGGCAAGGCCGATGAAGAGCCGAACGCGCTCGTCTCCGCGTTGTACTACCTCGGGCCCACCATCCTCATCATCGTGTTCTGGTTCTACATGATGAGACAGATGCAGGGGGGCGGCAAAGGCGGGGCGTTCTCCTTTGGTAAATCGCGCGCACGCCTGATCGACGAGAACAACAACGCGGTCAACTTCTCCGACGTCGCGGGCTGCGACGAAGCCAAGGAAGAAGTGTCCGAGCTCGTCGACTTCCTGCGCGATCCGCAAAAATTCCAGAAGCTGGGCGGCCGCATTCCGCGCGGCGTCCTGCTGGTCGGCCCTCCGGGCACTGGTAAGACGCTGCTGGCGCGCGCCATTGCCGGCGAAGCGAAGGTGCCGTTCTTCAGCATTTCCGGTTCGGACTTCGTCGAAATGTTCGTCGGCGTGGGCGCGGCCCGCGTGCGCGACATGTTCGAGCAGGCCAAGAAGCATGCGCCGTGTATCGTGTTCATCGACGAAATCGACGCGGTGGGCCGCCATCGTGGCGCCGGCATGGGCGGCGGCAACGACGAGCGCGAGCAGACGCTGAACCAGATGCTGGTGGAGATGGACGGCTTCGAGGCGAACTCGGGCGTCATCGTGATCGCCGCGACCAACCGTTCGGACGTGCTCGACAAGGCGCTGTTGCGTCCGGGCCGTTTCGACCGCCAGGTTTATGTCGGCCTGCCGGACATCCGTGGCCGCGAGCAGATCATGAAGGTGCACCTGCGCAAGGTGCCGATCGCCAACGACGTGGATGCAGCCGTCATCGCGCGCGGCACGCCGGGCTTCTCGGGCGCCGATCTTGCGAACCTGGTGAACGAAGCTGCGCTCTTCGCGGCGCGCCGCGGCAAGCGCATCGTCGAAATGCAGGACTTCGAAGACGCGAAGGACAAGATCTTCATGGGTCCGGAGCGCAAGTCGGCGGTCATTCGCGAAGAGGCCAAGCGCGCCACGGCGTACCACGAGTCGGGCCACGCGGTCATCGCGAAGCTGCTGCCGAAGGCCGATCCGGTGCACAAGGTCACGATCATTCCGCGCGGCCGTGCGCTGGGCGTCACGTGGCAGTTGCCCGAACACGACAACGAGACGTACTCGAAGGACTATCTGCTGGACCGTCTGGCCATCCTGTTCGGCGGCCGTGTGGCGGAAGAGCTGTTCATGAACCTGATCAGCACGGGCGCCTCGGACGACTTCAACAAGGCGACGCAAACGGCGCGCGCAATGGTCACGCGCTTCGGCATGACCGACGCGCTCGGACCGATGGTCTACGCCGACGACGACAACGACACCGGTCCGTTCGGCAAGGGCTTCACGCGTGCGATCTCGGAAGCGACGCAGCAGAAGGTCGACGCGGAAATCCGCCGCGTGCTCGACGAGCAGTACAACCTCGCGAAGCGCCTGCTCGACGAGAATCGCGACAAGGTCGAAGCCATGACCGCCGCGCTCATGGAGTGGGAAACGATCGACGCCGACCAGATCAACGACATCATGGCCGGCCGTCCGCCGCGTTCGCCGAAGAGCACGCCGTCGCCGGGCGACGCGTCGTCGGGCGGCAGCGCGGGCACCGAGGTCAAGCCGGGTAGTGCCACTGCACCGGCGTGATCCTTATCGAGTAAAGTTGCGGGCCGGTGTGATGTTCACATCGGCCCGTTTTGCATTTCTGGTGCGCCCGGCATGCCGCCCGATGGATGGCATGCTGGGCCACCGCATCTCGTTACACATCTGACGTTTCTTGACGTGCCCAACATC
>DATBXG010000873.1:0-2695 GCA_036514415.1 Paraburkholderia sp. | reverse complement strand
GGGCCTGCCAGGCCGCGTAGCCGCCGATGGCGGACAACGCGACGAACATCAGGACGATGAGTAACGTGATGCGGTGACGAATGGTCATGTCGAAATCCCCGAGCCTCCGTCCCACCGGTCGCGCTATGGCTGCGCGGCTCGGGACACGTTGGCTAATTTATTCGCGGTGGATTATCGGCGCTCAGGTATGACGAAATGATGACCATGCATAATTCGTCCGGGCGCGCTGTGCGTTACACCACACTTGACAGGCACGCCCGGTTTTGAGCTGACCGGGAGGGCCGCTGCGATCAGTCCGGCACAGCGGGATCGTCGAGAAAGAGCACCATGAGTTCGTCGTCCGCGTACTCGCCGTCGATGCACAGGCCGCGCGGCTCGACGCCATAGCGCACGAAGCCGCATGAGCGATAGAACGCCTGCGCACGCGGATTCATCACGCTCACCACGAGTTGCACCTGCAGCAGGCCCAGTGCGCGAGCATGGGCAATGGCGCCCTCCATCAATTCCCTCGCAATGCCAGCGCCGCGCCATGCGGGATCGACGAAGACGCCCCAGATGAGTCCCTTGTGCGCGAGCTTGCGACGTGATCCACGCATGAGGCCCGTGATGCCGACCAGCGTGTCGCCCACGAATGCGCCGAACACGACCTGGTGCTCGGTGGCGCGTACGCGTGCCTTGCGCTCTTCAGGGGTGAGCTTCGATTCCTCCTCATAGGTCGGGACGATGCCCGCGGGGTAGTTTTCGGTCGCGTACAAACGCATGGCGTGAAAAGCGTCAGCGTCCTGCTCGTTCAATGCGCGAATGACTGGCTTCGTTTCGTTCATGTGCAGTGCCTGGCAATGGATGAAGAATGGGCCGCGTTCCATATTAGCGCAAGCCTGGCCCGTCCCCCTGCGCTCTCGCCTTGCGCTAATATGGAGCACCCGCGCAGCATCATTCCCGAGGCCTCCCATGCCACAAGCCGCAACGCCCGACGCACAGCCTTACTTCTGGCGCGACGCAGACCTGCCGTTCATCGAAGTGCGCGCGATCTCGGACGGCCGCAAGGTCCGCTACGGCCGTCACGCGCACAGCACGTTCTCGATCGGCGCGGTCACGGGCGGCCGCAGCACCTACCTGAATGGGAGCACGCTCTCGCACGTGAGCGCGGGCGCGGTGGTGGTCATCAACCCGGAAGTCGTGCACGCGTGCAATCCGGCCGCCGACGAGCCCTGGGCCTATCGCATGTTCTATCTCGACACGGCGTGGCTCGCGAAACTGCAGCACGATCTCGGCTTCCGAGCGGAAGAAGGGTTTCGCCCGTTCGAACAGACCTTGACGTGGCAGCCCGACCTGTTCGAAGGCCTCAACGCGTTGTACGACCTGCTCGTCGATGCAGATGAGTCAGCGTTGCGCAAGGAGTGCGCCGTCGTGGCGTATTTCACGACGCTCCAGCAGTCCCTCAATCCTGCGCCGGTCAGCGTGCGCGAACCGAACCAGCGCCTTGCGCGCGCCGCCGAATTCATCGACGGCAACTACACGCGCGCGCTCAAGCTCGAAGAAATCTGCGCAGCCGCCGATCTTTCGCCCTCCTACCTGATCCGTGCGTTTCGCGAGCAGTACGGCATGACACCGCACGCGTACGTGGTGAACCGGCGCATCGAGTTCAGCCGCGCGCAGCTGCGTCGCGGGCATGCCATTGCAGATGTCGCGGCGGAGGCCGGTTTTGCCGATCAGGCGCATTTGCAGCGCGCATTCCGCCAGTTCGTCGCCGCAACGCCCGGGCAATATCGCGGCTAGGTCGAACGCCGCGCACGCAGCGGCTTCAGGCAAGCAATAACCAGATCGCACTGCCCGCGAGCAGCGCTGCCATCGTGCGGTTCACGAAGCGCACGCGCGCCGGCTCGCGCAAGGCCTGCCGCAGCGAAGCGCCTGCCCAGGCCCAGCACGCAATCGACAGATAACACACGACGAAATAGATCGCGGCAAACTGCCAGACGAGCGCCTTCTCGCCGGAAGCCGCATACAGGCCCATGCCAGCCACCGAGGCGAGCCACGCCTTGGGGTTGAGCCATTGCATCGTCGCGCCGATCACGAGCGAAGGGCCACGCGACGCGCCGGCGGAGCCGATGCGGCCATCGTCGGCGGCGAGCCGGTACGCGACGTACAGCAGGAAGGCCACGCCCGCCCATTCGATTGCGCGCGTGAGAAACGGCCAGCGCGCCAGCAACTCGTGCATGCCGAGGCCGATCAGCAGCAGGAGCAGGGCGAAGCCCACCGTCGCGCCGGTCACGTGGCGCAGGCTCGCGCGCAACCCATAGCGTGCGCCCGCGCTCAGCGCAACGATGTTGACGGGTCCAGGGGTGATGGAAGTGGCCAGCGCAAAGGCGGCCATCGACAAGGCAGTGCTCACGGTTTCCTCGCTACGCCCATTGGCGATCAGTAAGCGTCGAGCGTAGACGTGCGGCGCGCGCGCGTATTGAAGAAAATTGCCCATGGCGACGGGCGCGGCGCGGCGCCGAACTCGCGCTATCATTGCGCCGCACCGACGACTCCCATTCCGGAACAGCAACGTGAAAAAGATCCTCATCATCGGCATCGGCGCGGGCGACCCGAACTACCTGACCATGCAGGCGATCGACGCGCTCAACGCCGCGAACGTGTTCTTCGTGATGGACAAGGGCCCGGCCAAGGACAAGCTCGTCGCGCTGCGCAA